>NZ_JASPHV020000024.1:0-35453 GCF_030229435.2 Corynebacterium sp. MSK122
GCTATTCGTCGGCAGCGTCGGATGTGTATAATAGACAGCGTCCGGTCCGCCCAGCCCGTCCGGTCGGTTTTCTGAGGTCGGTTTACGCGGCTGGGATACACGGTAGGGCTGGTGCTTTAGGCGAGTAGCTAGGTTGAATCGGCCCAGGGCGGGACCCAGACTATTCGGCCCTGCCGGCGCTCTAGCCGGCCGCGCACCGGCGGCGCGTGCGGATCGTCGTCGTTGACGCCGTTGTGATACGGGCACGCCACGCTGAGATTTGCCATGTTGGTCTCGCCGCCGTGCTTCCACGCCTGCAGGTGGTGGATCTGGCATTTATCCGCCGGATAGTTGCACTCGGCCCACGGGCAGGTGGGGTTTTCTGCGCCCGCCATGAGCCGCTGCTTATCGGAGGCATGCCGCGAGGTGCGATACAGGTTTACCGCTCCCTCATAAGGATGCACGAGGGTGACGAGCCCGCATTCGGCCAAGCGCTTTTCTACCAGCTGGGCGCCGCTGATTTCGGCTCCATTAGTCAGCCGCAGCGTGATTTCCTCGCCTCCACCGCTTAAGATTTCATCCAATTCATCGAGCAGGATGACGATATTCGTCGTGGCAGTAGGCCGCGCCGTAGCCCCGCCGCGGAAGAAGATATTCTCTACGGAATCAAGCGGCTTTTCCTCATTGATGCTGGCGTGCAGGTCAGCGATGAAATCGGAATCGCCGGTAATCGAAAGCGTCGACGGGCCGCCCTTGCGCCGCGTCATCCGTACGCCCTTTTCTGGCTGTCGCGGCGGATAGAGCTCTCTCAACCGCGTGCGCGCGAGCCGCTCCACGTCCTGGTTGGTCGCGCATAATTCAGCGCGCAGCGCCCACGCATCCCGCTTGGATTTGGTGCGGGAGACGTACTTTTCAATGATCTTCAGCGTCGCCAAGCAATGCTTGGTCGCCCGGCACGAGCGCTGCCGGCGGGTGAAGGGGGTGGGGCCAAAGTAGACGTCGGCAAGCGCAAGCAGGCTCCGGGCCTCTTGCCGGGGCAGGCCCAGGCGGCGCAGGTCGGCCTCGCGCGCGCCTGAGACCTCGCCGAGAAGCTCCATCGGCGAGGCAAGTTGGCGGGCGTAGTCCTGCAAGCGGGTCATGCCGGTGAGCCTAAGTCACCCCGCAAGACCGTGGTAGCCCACCCACGCCAGCCTGTGGATAACTCGCCCCATCTGTCACACCAACCCCGAACCCGCTCGGCGGCCTGTGGATAACCTGCGGTACCCTCGAATGCGAAAGCGAGAAAAGGAGCCCCCATGACTGACCCGACCAAGCGGATTCGCCCCACCACCCCCGGACGTCTGGCCGCGCCGCGCCAGGCTCAGCAGCTGCCGCCCCTGCCGGTGACTCGGGCGCGCATTGGCGAGCGGATGGCCACCGAGGTCTTCCAGGAAATGGGCGAGGAGATGCTCGAGGAGCTGCAGAACTTCCGCCGTGACCTGCACCGCAATCCGGAAATCGGCTTGGATTTGCCGCGCACGCAGAAGAAGGTCCTGGAAGCGCTCGAGGGCCTACCGCTGGAGATCCACGTGGGCCAGGATCTGAGCTCGGTGGTGGCCGTGCTGCGCGGCGGTCAACGCGGCGAGCGGCCGGTGTCGGTGCTTTTGCGCGCGGACATGGACGCCTTGGAGGTGCGCGAGCAGACCGGCAGCCCGTTTGCCTCGACGAATGGCTATATGCACGCCTGCGGCCACGATTTGCACACCGCCGGCCTAGTGGGCGCAGCGCGGATTCTGTGCGAGCACCGCGAGGAGCTGCACGGCGATGTCACCTTTATGTTCCAGCCCGGGGAAGAGGGTCCAGGCGGCGCGTTGCCGATGATTGAAGAGGGCGTCCTCGACGCCGCTGGCCGACGCCCCATTGCCGCCTACGGCCTCCACGTCGGCCCGCAGGACCGCGGCACCTTCCACTACGTGCCAGGCCCGATGATGGCTAGCTCATCCAACCTGACCATTACTGTGCTGGGCAAGGGCGGGCATGGCTCTCGCCCACACGATGCCATCGACCCGGTGGCGGCGCTGGCGGAGATTCAGATGTCTTTGCAGACCGCACTGACCCGCCGCTTCGATGCGCTCGAGCCCATCGTTATTACCGTGACCAACCTGTGGGCGGGAGACGGCGCGTATAACGCCATCCCGGAGCGTGCGGCCTTGGGCGCTACGGTGCGCGTGCTGCGCGATGAGAAGATCGACGCCGTGCGGCAGATGATTACGGAGGTCTCCAGCTCCGTCGCTGCTTCGCACCGGTGCACCGCACAGGTGGATTTCGAGGTTTTGTACCCGACCACCAAGACGAATCCACGGGAAAATCAATTCGCCGCCACCTTGTGGAGCCAGATGTTTGGCACTGAAAACGTCCAGCCGTTCGATGCCCCGATGATGGCTTCCGAAGACTTCGGCTATGTCCTCGCGCAGGTGCCGGGCACGTTTATGTGGATGGGCACGGCCAATCCGGACAAGCCCGAAAATCAGCGCGAGTGGAACCACTCGCCGATGATGCGTTTCGATGACTCGGTGTTGGGAATGCAGTCCGCGGCGCTGGCTGCCGTGGCGTTTGAGCGCCTGGCCACCGAAAATGAGCATCCGTCCGCGCAGACGAAGGCCATGCGCGATGCGGCCGGGGTGCAAAAATAATTCATCCCTAGGGACTATGGCCGCCGGCTTAAGCTTGAGGCCATGATCAGAACGAAGTGGAGCACGGCGGGCATCGTGGCTGCCTGCGCGGTGGCGAATTGGCTCATCGGCGTGGTGCTGATGAACCTCGACATTGAGGAGTATTCGCCGTCGTTTGCGGAGTATGGGCCCTATATCTGCACCGGGTTTGCGGTGGGCGTGCTGGGTATTATCGCCCTGCCCTTTGCTCTGGAGCACCAGCCGCGCGAGCTTTCCGACGTCGACTATGCCGGCTCCACCCGCAGCTTCATCGCTGGCTGCATCGTGCTGCTGGGGTCGAGCTCCTATTTTGGCGCGGCTAGTGGACTCGTGGCTTTTATTTCCATGGTCTCGCGCCGCTCGACCTCGCGCTCGGTGGCCGCAGTGGCGTGCTTCGTGGCGGCATTTGCGATTGATACCATCTTCAACCCCTATATGAGCTGGGACGAGATCGGGTGGGTTGGTGCCATCTTCGTCGTGGTCGTGATGGTCGCGGGGTTATTGGTGGGCCAAAAGCGCGCCAATCTGCGCGAAAAGCGGTGGCGAGTGGAACAACAAGCCCGGATGAATCGCGAAGAGATGCGTGCCAAGGTAGAACGCGCGCGGCAAGAGGAGCGCGAGAGCATCGCAAGGGACATGCACGATACGCTCTCGCATCGGCTGAGCCTTGTGGCCATTCATGCCGGTGCGTTGAGCTATCCGCGTGAGGGCGTGCCGGCCGAGTTCACAGACGCAGCGCGCACCATCCGCATGGAGGCCCAGAACGCGGTCGAGGATTTGCGCACCGTCCTAAGCGCCTTGCGCGAAGACCTTTCCCAGGATCCACGCAGCGGCTTAGAGGAGCTGGTCGCGGCCGCGCGCGAGGCCGGCACGGAAGTGACGGTGACCTACGCGGACGGTGCCGGCCCGGATATTTTTACTGGGTTGTCCACGATGGCGCAGCACGCCGTGCACCGCGCAGTACAAGAAGGCCTGACGAACGCACGCAAGCACGCGCTCGGCCAGCCGGTAAGCATCACGGTGCGCGAGACGTCCGGCGCGGTGGACATCGAGATGCGAAACCCAGTCTCGCGCGGGACCCCAGGAGCCGACACGGGCTATGGCGCGGACACCACAGGTGGGTACGGACTGGTGGGCCTGCGTGAGCGTGTGGAGCTTTCTGGCGGGCGCATGAGCCTCGCGGCTAACCAGGAAAGCCCAGAAGGAAAGGAAGGCGAGGAATTTGGATGGAGTATCCAGCTACCGCTAGCGCACAAGGAGGCTGCGCAATGAGCGAGATGAGCTGGCAACTGCGTCATCCCGAATACGGGCTCATGCGCATCGACCTAGAAGAAACCACGGCCCGTGAGGGCTGGACGGGAAAACACTTAGACTTTAAGCGCAGTCTTTTTACCTCCACCGTTGACGGAACTTCGCGCAAGCTCAGCTATACCGATACCGATGACTCGGCCTATAGCCTGGAATTCCTGCGCGGGCACAGCGACGATAACGCGCCCGAAGACACAGACCGCATCGAGCTGGTGGAGCGCCGCGGTTATGTCGTGCCGGAGTTTCGCGGGCAAGGCGCGAGGGTGATGTTTGCGGCGGTGGGGAAGCCGGACATCGATAAGCAGCTGCACCGGATAAGCCTGTGGACGTTGCTCCTGCAGACTGCGCTGACATTCATTGCGGCCACGCTAGTCATCGAATTTTTCCCCAAATTCTTCGAAAAGCTAAACGATATTCTCGTGCCCTCGTTCCTCAACGGCGTAGTGGTGGGCCACGCCAAGATAGTGCCGGTAGCACTGGCAATGTTCATGGCACTTACAGTGGCGTATACGCCCGTCGCGTCGAAGTTTTGGCGGGCGCGGTGGAATCAATCAGTAGGAAAGGGAGCATGATGGCCGATGCCCTGCGTGTAGTGCTCGTTGATGACGAGGCTCTAGTCCGCAGCGGGCTGCGCCTGCTGCTATCCAACGCGCCCGATATCGAGGTCGTGGCCGAGGCGAGCAATGGCCGAGACGCGGTGGCTACCGTGCTCGACGCGCAGCCCGATGTGGTGCTGATGGATATTCGCATGCCGGTCATGGATGGCATCGCGGCCGTGGAGAAGATTCTGTCCGTCCACACAGTGCCGATCATCATGCTCACGGCCTTCGATACCGATTCCTTCATCCTGCGGGCCCTGCGCGCCGGGGCGGCCGGGTTCTTGCTCAAGTCGACGCCGCCGGAATCGCTCATGGCGGCCGTGCGCGCGGCCGCGGCGGGGCAGCCGTTGTTGAGCCCGCAGGTCGTCGACAAGCTGGTAGGCATGCAAAGCCCCGCGCTTGACGACGCCCATTCACACCACGCCCGCACCGCCCGCAACCACCTAGGTAGGCTTAGCTCCCGCGAGCGCGAAATCGCCGAGTTGGTGGCCCAGGGCTTGAATAATCAGGAGATTGCCGACCAGCTCGTGGTGTCCATGGCCACGGTGAAATCGCATATGCAGCATATTCTGAAAAAGATCGGTGGTACCAGCCGCGTGCACATCGCCATTATGGTCTTAGAGGCGCGTGGCTAAGCCCGGAGAATCCTCCCTGCGGGGGATACCGCGCTGGCGGCGGGTCGGCTTAGACTGGTGCGCGTTATGAAGTTGTTCCGAAAATCCGACGAGATGCTTAAGCGCCCGCTGTGGCAAAAGCTTGTCATCGCCGCGGTGGCAGTGATAGGCGATTTTCTCGTCTTTACCGTCCGGTTCAGCGAGACCGATGGCTCGTCCGGACGGCTGTTTATTTTTTCCGCGGCGATGATCGGCACGTGGATCTTATTGCCCTTTGCCCTCCGCCATGCTGCGCGGGAGCGTGACCCGCGCAGCGCACAGCCCGGCCCGCGCAGCGCGTTGGTAGCGGCGACGATCATTTCCGCGACGGTGTCGATTGCCGAGTTCCGGCCTTCGGTAATGATGGCGGCGTTTTCGGCGGCCTCGCGCCGCAGCCGGTTGTGGATGGCGACGGTATGTGCGGCCATGGTGGCCTCGGAGTTGGTCACTGTCGATTTATCTCGAAGCGAAGGGCTTGATGCTCCCGGGAAGCTGGGATTTTTCATTGCCATCATCCTCCCAGCAGTAGTGGTTTTAGTCGTCGGGTTGGTCCGCTCGAACCAAAAAGAGCGCACGATTGCGCTGCAGGCGCAGGCGGAGCTCACACATGAGGAAATGGCCACTCGGGAGAATTTTGCGCGGCAGGAGGAACGCGACCGGATTGCGCGGGATATGCACGATACGCTCTCGCATCGGCTGAGCATGATTGCGGTCTACGCGGGCGGGTTGGCCTACCGCAAGGATCTAGATCCGGAAGAGACGCGGAAATCCGCGCGTACGATTCGCGATGAAGCTGAGGCCGCCGTGGGGGATCTGCGCGAGGCGCTGCACTCGCTGCGCAGTGAGGGGCGCATAGATCCGCGCGAAGGCGTGGAATCGCTGGTGGAGCGTTCCCGCCGGGCGGGCATGGACGTGGAGGTGCGCTACCAGGCGGGCGCGGGGCCGCAATCGCTGGAGGAGCTGAGCACCATGGCCGGCCACGCGCTCAACCGCGCGGTCCAGGAGGGCTTGACCAACGCCCGCAAGCACGCGCCGGGCGAGCCGGTCACCATCACCATCGCCGCGCTTGCCGACGCCCTGTCTATCACCATGTCTAACCCCACAGCCCAGGCCGAGGAAAAGGGGAGTGGGAACAGTGGAGGGTACGGGATCGTCGGCATGCGCGAGCGCGCTAGTGTGGTGGGCGGATCGCTGCAGGTAAAGGACGAGGAAGAAAGCTTCTCGTGGACGCTGCGCCTGCCCAGGAAGGAAATACAGTGAGTGAGATTCGTGTGGTGCTTGTCGACGATGAGCCGCTGCTGCGCCACGGCCTGCGCATGATCTTAGAAGGCGCGCCGGGTATTAGCGTCATCGGCGAGGCCGGAAACGGCAAGGAAGGCATCGAACTTATCCTGGGCGAGGAACCGGACGTGGTGCTGATGGATATCCGCATGCCGGTCATGGACGGCATCGAGGCGACAGCGCAGCTGCATTCGCTCGCCGGCGCGCGCGATATCCCGGTGGTGATGCTCACCGCCTTTGATACCGACGAGTTCATCTTGCACGCCCTGCGCGCTGGGGCCGTGGGCTTCTTGTTGAAGACGACGGCGCCGGAGGCGCTGGTGGCGTCGGTAAGAGCAGCGGCCCAAGGCCAGCAACAGCTCAGCCCGAAGGTACTAAGGAACCTGGTGGGGCTGGCGGACACGCCGCCGCAGCCGGAACAAGAGATGATTCAGCCCAGCGGGCTGGCCGAGCTGAGCGAGCGCGAAAATGAAATCGCCCAGCTGGTGGCCCAAGGACTGAGCAACGCCGAGATTGCCGAGCAGCTATTCATCTCGTTGACCACGGTTAAAACGCACATGAAGCACATCCTGGCCAAGATTGATGGCACCAACCGGGTGCACATCGCGATTGCGGTGCTCGGCGGTTAGGCGTGGCTAGGGCCGGCGGAAAATGGCGGAGGCCAGTCCCACCAGCGCGATGACGCCGACGATAAGGGACGCCACCGGCCAGTACTGCGGGAAGTACTTGAGCGTGTAGCCGAATACTTGGCTGTCGTCGAAGTGCTGCCATAGCGCGAAGGGCATCCACCAGAGCTTGGTTAGCGTGAGGATGGCACCCACCAGGCCGGCGGCGACGCGGTTGCCTCCACGGAGGAAGAAGCTGGCCGCAACGAGTATAATGCCGGCGATTGTCAGCGCAAACAACAGGGGAGTCTCGGTGCCCAGCGGAGAGCCGCGCAGCAGGAACTCGTGGTCGATTGCGTGTTGCTCGATGAGGGTATAACCATCGAGGACAACGTCGTCTGGGATGCCCATTACTTCTCCTTCTTTTCACCCTCAAAGTCGGGGTGGTTCTTATCGTGTTTGGGATCGTAGCCGTCGGACCAGACTCCGGTACCGAAATCATAGTCGACGTTCTCGCCTTCCTCATCGGTGCGCTGGTACCACTCGGTATAGCGCTCGGCAGAGGAGTCAAAGTCGTGGCCGGCACCGCGGTCACCTTCTGCGTGTTGAACAGTAAATTCGAAGTCATCGCCATGCTCTTCGATGCCGCGCATGATCGCATTGTCCATTGCCGTGCGGGCGTAGGTGCGGCGGATAAACATCGGGTCCGAGCGCAGGTCACGGATGAAGGCCACCATCATGGCCAAAAGCACTAGGCAGAAGGGGAGGGCGGCGAGGATGGTGAGGTTTTGCAGGCCGGTTAGCACGTCTTCGCCGCCGGTCAGCAGCATGACGGCGGCGATGCCCATCATGCACAGGCCCCAAAAGACTACGACGAGCTTATTTGGGGTGGGATCGCCTTTGGAGGACATCGTTCCCATCACCACGGAAGCGGAATCCGCGGAAGTAACGAAGAAAACGGCCAACACCACAAGCAGGATATACGGTGTGATGGTGCCCAAGGGTAGGTCTTGGAACATGGCGAAGAGCACTTGTTCGTTGGAGGATTCGCCGTCGAAGCCGGCGCTGCCTTCGCGGTTGAAGGAAATCGCCGTGCCGCCAAAGATGGTAAAGGCGAAAATAAGAATGATGGTAGGCGCGAAGACGGTCACGGCTGTGAACTCCCGGATGGTGCGCCCGCGGGAAATGCGGGCTACGAAAAGTCCCACGAACGGGGTCCATGCAATCCACCAGGCCCAGTAGAAGGCGGTCCAGTAGGACTGGAATTCGATGGTCTCATCGCCCCAGGACAAACCCTTGGCCATCATTGGCAGAAGCTGATCGATGTAGGTGACAATGCCGGCCGGGATGAGGTTCAGCAAGAGCAGGGTGGGGCCAACGAGGAAGACGAAGAGCACTAACCCTAGGGTTAGCGAGATATTGATATTGGAAAGGTAGCGCACGCCGCGCGCCACGCCGGAGACCGCAGAGATGATAAACGCGCAGCCGAGAACCGCAATAATGACGATAAGCGCGGTATTAGTCATAGGGCCAGCACCACGGATGATGCTGACGCCCTCACCGATCTGGATGGCAGATAGGCCCAAGGTTGCGGCGGTGCCGAAGAGGGTGGCGATGAGTGCGAGGACGTCGATAAGCTTGCCCACCGGCCCATCCGTATCGCGGGAGCCGAAAAGCGGCTTGAAGATGGAAGAGACCAAAGGCACGCGCCCGCGGCGGTAGGAAGAGTAAGCAATCGCGGCGCCGACCAGCGCGTAGGCCGCCCATGGGGAAATTCCCCAGTGGTAGTGGGCCTGGGCCATGGCTTGGTGCAGGGACTCGACGGTATTGCCGTCTACCGTGTGCGGCGGCGGGGTGAGGTAGTGCGATAGCGGCTCGGACGGGCCGTAGAAGAAGATGCCCACGCCGATGCCAGCACCGAACATCATGGCTACCCAGCTGAAGTACCTGAACTCGGGCTCCTCGTCATCGGTGCCGAGCTTGATGCGACCCAACCGGGAGCAGCCGATATAGGCCATGGTGACAATGGCCAGCATCATGGTGATATTGAGCAGCCAGCCAGCGTTGGTAATAGCCCAGCCGAAGGCGGAGGATGAAGCGCTGGCCACGCTATCTGGCATGAGGACGCCCCAAATAATGAAGGCGACGATGAGAATGGCGGTGATGAAAAACAGCGGTTTATCCAGGCCAAATTTATTGCGCTGGTCTTCGACGTTGATACCGGGAACCAGCCCCGGATGCATGTCATGTGGGTAAATGCCCACGGCGCTGCCCTTGTCATTGGGCTCGAGGGAGCGCTTATATGCGCGGGCGGATCGAGAGGAGTTCACGAGTTCCTTACGCGGCAAGGGTAGGTCCCTGCCTTACTAGACGGTCCTCTTATTGTCCTGCACCGCCTGTAAAACCGCAAATGAAGTGCATAAATACTGCATTATGGAACCAACTGGTGCACAAAATATAGACAATCCTGTCTTAATTGTCGTAGGCTGAAGCTCCTGACTCGATACAAGGAGACACAGTGATCATTACGGGACTTCTCACCGGCATCGTCTTCGGTGCTGTGTTGCAGCGCGGGCGCTTCTGCGTGACCGGAATGCTGCGCGATATCTTTCTTAATAAGACCTGGCGCGGATTTACCGCCCTGCTCATTTTGATTTCGGTGCATGCCTTTGGCCTGACGCTATTGACTGGCACGGGCGTGCTTTCGCCGGAATTTAGCGATTTCAAGCCGGTAGCCGTCATCGTGGGCGGCTTCATCTTTGGCCTCGGCATCATCTTGTCCGGCGGTTGCGCGTCCGGCACGTGGTACCGCTCGGCCGAAGGCCTGGTCGGCTCGTGGATTGCCTTGCTATTTTACGGACTTTCCGCCGCCGCGATGAAATCGGGCCCGCTGGCCGGGGCGAATGATTGGTTCAAGCAGTGGAGCCTCCCGGTCACCACCATCCACGACGCGCTGCACATCTCGCCGTGGATCCTGGTGGCGGTCCTGTGGGTCGTGACCTTCCTGCTGTGGCGCCACTATCGCGCCAAAGATGCCGGCCGTCCCAAGGTGGACCTGGGCCAGTCGTGGTACGCCAAGCCGCTGAACATGAACATCGCGGCCGTGCTCGTTGGCATCATTGGCACGGTGGGCTTTGTGCTATCGGCCAACGCTGGCCGCAACGGCGGCCTCGGCATCACCACGCCGACCGCGGACATCGTTCGCTGGGCCGCCACCGGTGATTCCGCGCGCATGAACTGGGGCACCCTGCTGGTCATCGGCCTATTGGTGGGCGCGTTTATCGCTGCAAAGACCGCAGGTGAGTTCCGCGTGCGCGTTCCAGATGCGCAGACCGCGACCCGCGCTATTTGGGGCGGCATCATGATGGGTGTCGGCGCGTCGCTGGCCGGCGGCTGCACCGTGGGCAATGGCATGGTGGAGACCTCCCTGTTTAGCTTCCAGGGCTGGGTAGCGCTGTTCTTTATGGCCCTGGGCGTAGGTGCGGGCGCGCGCCTGTGGCTGAAACCCAAGAGTGAGCCGCAGCAGCCGCAGACCTACTCCACCGAGGAATCCGTGGATAACTCGGTGGTCTCCGCCGAGGATAAGGTGCTGCCGAGCTTTGCCACTGCCACCGGGGCGGTAGCGCTCAAGACCAAGCCGCAGGCCAAGGACAAGGCCCGCGCGCTGGGCGGCGGGCGCTATGCGCTCGATACCCTTGGTGCGGTGTGCCCGTTCCCGCTGATTGAGGCCAAGCAGGTCATGGCGGAGCTGGAGCCGGGAGAGGCGCTGGTTATTGATTTTGACTGCACCCAGGCCACCGAATCTATTCCGCAGTGGGCGGCCGATGAGGGCCACGAGATTCGTGATTTCCATCGCTCGGGCGATGCTGGTTGGCAGGTCACGGTGGTCAAGGGCGGATAATTACATCATTGTCAGCTACTATGTGGAGGCAGAAGAATCGAGCGTGATTCTTGTGCCTCCTTTGTGGTTTGAAAGAAGTTATCGCATGCCCGAGTTTGATGATAATTCCACCGCTGTTGCGGATATTTTGCATGCCTTCGCCGTCTTTGAGCGCGAGGAAGAACACCTGCTGGACGCGGAACTGCGCCTCAATGTCTATGCCAGCTAGGCCATGATCCGCGTCTTTGCTGCGTTATTGCCCTCGGCCGCCGCGCGCGAGCATTTGGTGCATACGCTGCGGCCCATCCACGCGGCAACTACTAATGAGCTGCGCTGGACGGATCCGGATAATTGGCATCTGACCATGGCGTTTTATGGCGAGCAGCCCAATGATGCCGCGGCGGTGCGCGAGCACCTCGCCCACGCGGTGGCAGGGCGCGCGGCGTTGAATGTGCGTTTAAGCGGTGCGGGGAGCTTTGAGCAGCGCACGCTGTGGGTAGGCGTCGGCGGGCAGGCGCGCGGTGTGCGGGAGTTGATGGCGCAGTGCCAGCTTGCCGACGTCCCCTTTAGCCACCACCGCCCCCACCTCACCGTCGCGCGTGCGGGCCGACGCACCCGCGAGCCGTGGGCACTGGCGGATTTCGTGCGCGCGTTATCGGTGTATCGGGGACCGGAATTTTGCGCGGACCGGGTCTGCCTGATGCAATCCCACCTCGGTGAGGGCCGTGGTGGGGGCCCACGCTACGAGGTGATGGAGGAGTATCCCCTGTTTTAGGCGGCGCGGGCCGCACGGACTTCGTGTACTAGGGAATCGAGCTCGGCGCGGGTGGCCGTGCGGTCTGGGTGGGTGGTGCAGAAATCTAGCAGGAAGTAACCGGCGTGTTGTACGGCAATGTGCCGTGCCCAGAATCGGCGCACAGCATCGGGGTTATCCACGGCGAGGGACTGGATGGCGCGGCGCTCCGAGAGCAGCTCGTATTGCAGGTCGCGGCGCGCGGACAATACGGCATCTGGGGTATTAACAAAGAGCAAGCCGAGCAGGGTGGCCATGGACTCCATCGCGCGGACCTGCAGGCGGGCCTGATTGCGCACGGGGGCGCTGCGCTGCCACAGCCACAGCACCGCGGTGGCGATGAGGATGGACAAGAGGATCTCGCCGCAGCGAGCCTGGATGGTGGGCCACAGGGGCCGGGTAGCGGAGTTGCCCATGAGGAGGGCGAGCGGGGTGGAGAAGATAACGCAGATGGCGTAGTTCTTCGCCACGAAGATTTCGGCACAGAATTGGCACGCGGCCAGCGCGAGCAGGAGCGTCCAGCCGCTGATGCCAAAGTAATGGAGGATAGAAAACAGCAGTACGCCGACGACAGAGCCGAGCATGCGGTGGATGCCGCGGACAGTACCCGGCACATGGTCGGGTCCCCATTGCAGCATGAGGAAAGCAGAGACCACGCCCCAGTCCGGGCGGTCGAAGCCGAGGGAGAGGCCCACCAGCACGATAATGGCCGCGGAGAGGACAATCTTTTGGGTGGTGACCATGGCGTGCGAATCCCGGACCGCGGCGCGATACAAGCGGTAGCGGCCGGTGGGGCGGGTGTGCGGGATGGCGGTGCGATCCGGATCGACGTCGGTGACACTATCGGTGAGCTGATCCGAATCGGAGCCGAGGTCGAGGGCGCGGTTATGCGCCACGATGGTGTGCTGGGCTGCGAGGGCGCGCTCCACTAGGTGGGCGCCTTGGGGGTCGATGATGCGGCCGCCGCGGATAATGTGGGCGTCGGAAAGCGCCTGCCAGGCAGCAAAGAGCGCGGTCTGCGCCTGGTGGTGGCGGGCCAAGGAATCGTCGCGGTCATCCTTGAAGGCGGCCGCGGCCTTTTCGAGCGCGGCAACCGCGCGGCGCTCGGGGCCGTGGGCGTCAATAAGGGCCGGCGCCATGCCGAGCACGAGGCTGGCTACCATGCCGGTCAGCGCCCAAAAGAGCAGCTGGCCCACGGTGACATCGGTGCGCGCAAGCATCACCGAACCGCCGCCGACCATGACCAAGAAGAAGGTGCCCGGCGGCGGCAAGCGCAGGGCATTTTGGGCAAAGCCGCACACGGCAGCTAATACCGTGGTGTACAGGCCCGCCAGCAGCAGCCACCAATGGCCGTGGCCAGGCGCAAAGATGAGGTGGCCTACCAGCACGCCCACGGCCGCGACGGTAATGAGTGCGGTGCCGGCGGTGAGCATAACGCGCGGGCGGGTGCGATAAGGGTGGCCCTCGCCAAAGATGACGGTGAACGCGCCAGTGGAAATGAGCAGGATGGCGTAGTCGTGGCCGGTCAGCAGCGCGATGGCGCCGGGCAAGAGAATCGCCAAGCCCGCGCGCAGCGCACCGGGCCAGCGCACCGAGGCGCTATTAAACGCGGTGAGCAATTGGGTGGTGCTGGGGCGGTGCGGGATGGGATAGTCAAGCTGGGTGGCCACGGAGCAGCAGGATCCTTTCTCTGCGGAGTTATCTGACCCGACTACCTTACGCCCGAAGCCACCCGCTTTACATGTCGGCGGCCGCGATGAGCCGGCGCGTGTAGTCCGTGCTGGGCGAGGTCCACACGGAGTCGGTCGCTCCGTGCTCGATGAGCCGGCCGCGTTCAAGGACCGCAACGCTCTCGCACAGGTGGCGCACCACCGCGAGATCGTGAGTGACAAAGAGCAGGGTGAGCTTGCGCTTGGCGATGACCCCCGCCAATAACTCCAGCACCTGTGCGCGCACCGACATATCGAGGGCAGAGACGGCTTCATCGGCCAGCAAGATATCCGGCTCGCCGCACAGCGCGCGGGCGATGGAAATGCGTTGGCGCTGGCCACCGGAGAACTCGTGCGGGAAGCGATCGAGGCTCTCGGATGGCAGCCCGACCTCCTCGAGCGCGGCCGCCGCGCGAGCGCGCTTGTCGGCCTTGCCGGGATTGCCAGGGATGGCCTCTGCGATGGATTTCCAGATCTTCAGGCGCGGGTTGAGCGAGCCTTGTGGGTCTTGGAAGACCATCTGCACACGACCTCGGACGTCGATGTCACCGCTCGTGGGCTGGTCGAGCCCGGCGATCAGTTTGAGCAGGCTGGTCTTGCCTGAACCGGATCCGCCCACGATGCCCAGACGCTCGCCGTGGTGCACACGCAGATCGATGCCATCGAGTGCGGCATGTGCGCCATGGACCTTGCTGACCCCGCGTAGCGTCACCAACGCATCTTCCGCCGTGGCCGGAGAAAGGCTAAGCTCCGGCGGCCGCGAGGAGGCGATGAGCGTGCGGGTATAGGGATGCTCGGGTTGGGCAAGCACGCGCTCGGTGGGGCCGGATTCCACCACCGCGCCCTGGTGCATGACTAGGACGTTGGGGCACATACGGCGAATGACGCCCAGGTCATGGGTGATAAAGATCAGCGCGGTGCCGCGAGCCTTGGTTACGCGCTCGATGACGCGCAACACGCCATCTTGCGTGGTGGCATCCAGCGCGGTGGTCGGTTCATCGCAGATGAGCAGATCGGGGTGGCCGGCCATGGCCAGGGCAATGAGCACGCGCTGGCGCTGGCCGCCGGAGAGCTGATGTGGGAATCGGGAGGCAATGTCGGCATCAAGCTCCACCTCTTCGAGAGCGGTTGCGGCATCGCGCACCCCGGCTTGAGCCAGCTGCTTGCCCACGCGCATAAGCGGATCCAGCGCGCTCATCGGTTCTTGGAAGACCATGGCCATGGTTTTCCCGCGCAGGGGGCGGATGCGGGCATCGCGTGCGCCGACTACCTCGTGGCCATCCACGGTGACGGAGCCGCTCGCGCGTACCCCATCGGGTAAAAGCCCCATGATGGATAGCGCAGTGAGCGATTTTCCGGAGCCGGATTCACCAATAATGCCGAGCTTTTCACCGGCCGCGAGCTCGAAGTTAAGCGGCCCCACAAGGACAGTGGTGGACCCGGGGGCGGTGACGGTCAGGTTATCTACGTGGAGCAGGCTCATCGCGCGGATCCTTTCAGGCGGGGATCGAGGAGGTCACGGAGGGCGTCGCCAAGCAGGTTAAAGCCCAGCACCGTCGCCGCAATGGCCAGTCCCGGCCAGAAGGCCTGCAGGGGAGCGGTGCCCAGCAGCGACTGGGAATCTTGCAGCATCCGGCCCCACGAGGCCGCCGGTGGGGCAGTGCCCAGGCCGAGGTAGGACAGGCCGGCCTCAGCCAGGATGGCGAGGGCGAAGTAGACGGAGGCCTGAACGATGAGCAGTCCGGCAATATTAGGCAGGATATGGCGCCACGCTACTTTCCAGCCGGACACTGCGGAGATGCGCGCGGAGGAAATAAAGTCCTGCGTGATAACCTGCAGCGTGCCTGAACGCGCCACGCGGGCAAAGGAGGGAATGCCGGCGATGCCGATGGTAACCATGGCCGTAAGCGTCGATGGGCCCCAGACCGCGCCAGCAATGATCGCCAACAGCAGGGCGGGGAAGGCAAGCAGCAAATCCGCGCCGCGCATCACCAGCGCATCGGCCCACCTGCCGCGACGCATGCCGGCGAGGATGCCCAATGGAACGCCCACGAGGGCGGCGATTCCCACCGCAATGAGCCCGACGAAGACAGTAATCTGGGCTCCCGCCATGATGCGGGAGGCGGTATCGCGCCCAAAGCGGTCCGTGCCCAGGAGGTGCTCGGCGCTGGGACCGGCAAGGCGCACATCCGGGTGCGCCAGCGTCGGGTCATAGGGCGTCCACACCAGCGAAAGTAACGCCACCAGCACCGTCGCGGCGACGAGGATGGCTCCCAGCCAGCCAGAAAAACGCAGCTTCATTATTTATCACCTGCCGTGATGCGTGGATCGATGAATCGGTAGGCTACATCCGTTAAGGCATTGACTACCAAGGCGAAGGCAACGAGCAGCATGACCAGGGTTTGTACCGTGGTCAGATCGCGCACCGATACCGCGTCCAAGAGCATGGAACCAATACCGGGGATGACAAAGACGGATTCGATCACCACGGCACCCACGACCATCGTGGTCAGCTGCACGCCGGCCACGGTAAGCACCGGCAGCGCCGCATTGCGCAGGCCATGGCGCTTTAGCGCTTCCCACGGGGACTGGCCGAGCGCACGGGCGGTGCGGATATAGTCTTGATTCAGCACGTCAAGCACCGCCGAGCGCACGTAGCGCGTCAGCATTGCGCCCTGCACCACGGCCAGCGCAATGACCGGCAAAATAAGGTGGCGAATAAACTCACCCGCGCCCTGGTTCGGCGGCACCCACCCATTGGCCGGCAGCCAGCCTAGGTGAACGGCAAAGATGGCCACCAAGATGATGCCGAGGAGGAAGCTTGGCACCGCAATGCCCAGCTGCGTGCCGGCCGAAACTATATCCGCACCGCGGGTACGGTTGCGCAGTGCCAGCCACATGCCCACCGGGATAGCCCCGGCCAGCGCAAGCAGCATCGCCAGGCCAATGAGGATGAGCGTGACCTGGACGCGGTCTACCACCAGCGGCGTAATATCCTGCTGCGAGGACAAAGACTGTCCAAAACTGCCGGTAAATAGGCCTTTTATCCACTCCCAATATTGCGTGAGTAGCGGGCGGTCCAGTCCCAGCTCAGAGCTGAGCTCGTCGACGGCCTCTTCGGTCGCATTCACTCCCAGCGCAACCCGCGCCGGGTTGCCTGGCACCGCGCGCATGAGCGCGAAGATGATGATGGAGGCGGCAAAGAGCGTTAATGCAAAGCGCAGCAGCGGACGCACGATGGCGTGCCCAGTATTGCGAAGGGAACTCATCGGGCCTCCTTTTCGGTGTTATCTGCGGTGGCAACTTTGGCGTCCACGTCCGCGTCGGCAGAAGTCAGGTCGCGCAGGATGAGCGCGTCGGTGACCTGATCCGGATGCAATCCGCGCACGCCGGCGCGGGTGAGCACGATATTGGGCATATTCATCAAAGTCAGCGCGCCGGCATCCGCCATGATCTGATCCACGGCCTGTGCCATGAGCTTGGGGTAGTCCTTCTCGGGTGCGGAATCGGCCTGGGCCAAAAGCTCGCGGGTGCGCGGGGAATCGTAGTTGAGGTAATAATCCGGATCGCCGAACAAGGTGGGTACATCGCGCGGCTCCACGTGGGAGATGAGCGACATCTGATAGTCCTTAGCCCCCATCACCTGGCCTAGCCACACGGCCGGGAATTCGGCGGATTCCAGCGTCACCTTAAAACCAACTTCGGTGAGTTGCGAGTACAGTAGCTCGGCGACGGTCTGGGCGTAGGGCAGCGTCGGTGTGGTCAGCGTGATTTCGGCCCCTTCTGCGCCGGCCTCCGTGAGCAGCCTGCGGGCCTTTTCTGGGTCGTGGTCGTAGTAGTGCTTACCCTCGAACCACGGATCCGTGGGCGGGATCGGTGCGCCGCCGGTGTCCTTGGCCATCCCATTCCACAAAATGTCATTGGCTGCCTTGCGGTCTACGGCATAGGCCACGGCTTGGCGCACGCGCGGATCGTTGAATGGGGCGCGGGCATTATTCATGGACAACAACACCTCACCATTGGTGGTGCCGACCTCGGTAGCGATGCCGTCCTTGACGTCATCGAGAAGCTCCGGGTTTTGCACGCCCCAGACCACGTCCACGCCGCCGGCCTGCAGCGCATTGACCGAGGAGATGGTGTCTGGGAAATAGCGCACCGTCACATCCTGTGCCGCAGGCTTACCCCAATATCCGTCGCGAACGTGCAGCTCAACGAATTCCGAGGGCGCAAAGCGGGAAACCTCATAGGGGCCGGTACCCACCGGCTGGGCGGCGAGGTTATCCATGCCATTAGGCGTCATCATTGCGCCGGTGGCTGTGCCCATGGACCAGAGCCAGCCATTCGACGGCTGCTTGAGGCGCACCTTGAGTGTGTGATCATCGGTGGCCGTGGCCTTGGCTACCGGATCCATGGCTGCAGAAATGCCATTGGTCCATTTCTCCTGAACGTAATTAATGGAAAAGGCCGCGGTCTCGGCGGTAAAAGCATCGCCATTGGAAAAGATGACGCCTTTGCGCAGGTGGAAGGTATAGCTGCGGGCATCGTCGCTGATTTCCCACGAGGTGGCGAGCCCCGGGATAATAGAACCGTCCTCATCGATGCGCACGAGAGTTTCGTAGACATTGTCCATGAGTACGGCGGGGATGGCGGCACCACCGGTAGTGGTGAAATCCAGTGAGGTGGCCGCCGAGGTGGAGGCTACGGTAAGGGAAGTAGAAGCGGAGTCGCTAGCTGCTTGGGAGGTATCAACCACCGCGGTATGACCTGCCGAGCACGCTGATACGGTTCCGACAGCGGCCGCCATGGCGAGGCTACCCAGCGCCCTGCCGGCGCGGAATCTTCTCATAGAAAGCAGGGTAGCCGGTGGGGATAGCTGCCGTGAAACTTATGCAAAATTTCCTGGGGTGGGGATAACTTCTAGGGGTGAAACGCCCCCACGTACGCTATTCATAGCCAGCTTCATGCGGTCCGCACGATAGAGGTACACCGCCAATTCGACTGGTTCGCCCGAGTGGTTGGATATTTCCATCTGGAGCCGCCACAGCGGGGTGCCAGTGGCTACTCCAAGCGCCTCAGCATCCTCGGCGCTGGCTTTTTCCAAGGTGAGTTCGCGGCGCACATTATCAAAGTCCACGCCGCAGTCGCGCAGGCGCGCATGAATAGATCCGGCATCCGCATCGAAGTCTAGGATGTGCTTTCCCACCACCATGGGGAAATACATGCGCTCGATGGCAATGGGGTGGTCTTCGGTATAGCGCACGCGGTGAACGAAGACGACATTTTGTTCTGGGTCTACGCGCAGAAAGCGGGTGATATCCCGCGGCGCGCGGCGGCGAGCCAGCCACAGGGTGTGCTGTTGTGGATCCACGTCATATTCGCTGAGCCAGCTGGAGATGGAATAGATGGATTCAAAAAGCTCTGCCTGGGTAGAGGCTAAAACGGTGGAGCGGCGCCCGCGGCCGGAGGAAACTAGCCCTTTGGCCCGCAAAGCCGCAACTGCTTGGCGCACGGGTCCGCGGGAAGAAGAAAACTTCTCGCATAAATCTGCTTCACTAGGCAGAAAATCGCCTGGTTGCAGCACGCCAGAGCTGATCTGTTCTCGCAGGTAGTCAGCGATCTTTCTATGCTGCTGTTTATCGCGTGGGCTCATTCAACCTTTGTCCTTAGTCTCTCCGGGGCTTTTCGCAGCGGAGCGAAACACAGTAATGCTATTCCATTTTGCAAAGGCACGCTAATGCAATGAAGCTACCGAGCATGCGTGCCTCGCCCGGTCGAGGGGAAGGCAAAGGAAAAGGCCACGCGTTGTCCGACCAGCGCCGAGTTAGTAGGCGAGCACGCTAGGCTAAGTGACCGTGGATGAGAGCACCGAAACGATTGAAGTACGCGCGGCTAGCGGCAGCGTGCGCCTAGGCAAGGCGGTAACGGTGGCGGTCATCATCGCCGTCGCCCTGCTTGTAAGCGGTGGGGTGCTTATTTACTCGGCGCTGCAGGAACCGGCTGGTACGCGCCTGCACTTCGTTTATCTCATTGCCGCGCTCATGCCACTAGGCGGGGCGCTATGCGCCATGTTGGCGGTGGTGGTCTCAGGGCGGCGCAGGACGCGTCCGGTGCTGTGCATTGGCGAGGAAATTTCCTTACCTCGCCAGCGGACCAGTTTCGCCGCCTCCGAGCTAGAGCGCATGCAGTTCTATTCGCTCGAGCCGAGCCAAAATTTCCTTGCCTTGATTCCGCGTGGGGTACGCGTTTCCACCTTGGACGAAGCGCAGCAGTATTCAGCGCGACTGCCGGAGCAGGCGAACCTGGGCCCGCGGGAACTCGAGGGAAAGCTCCGGGAACGGTTTCCCGAGGTGCCCATCGATCACCTAGGCCAGGTGCGGGCCGAGGGCTAGCTCGGGGTGCCGGCTACGCGTGCCGGATCGAGCTGCCAGCCCTGCGCGAGCAGCTGCATATTCTTGATTACTTCCTCGTGCGAGCTGGACTGCAGCGAGACCATGAGCTCATCGGCCTTGGCGTGCTCTTGGAAGGTATCGAGGTAGCTGGCCACCTCATCGGCAGTGCCGACGGCGGAGTACTTCAGCATATCTAGGATCTGCTGGCCCTGGTAAGAGCCGATAATCTGCTCCACCTGCTCATCGGTAAGGTGCTTGCCGCGGCCGGCGAAGGCCTTGACGCGGTTGAAACACACGCGCTCATATTCTTCCTGCGCCTTGTGGGTGGTATCGGCGGCGGTGACGTTGACGCCGGCGATGACATAGGGCTTGCTAAAGCGCTCGGAAGGCTGGAAGTGCTCGCGGTAGTAGGTGGTAGCTTGCTCGAGGTGCTGCGGAGCAAAGTGAGAAGCAAAGGCATAAGGCAGGCCGAGCTTGGCGGCTAGCGAGGCGCCGAACATGGACGATCCCAAAATATAGATCGGCACGTTGGTATTGGCACCTGGAACGGCGCTGACCCCCGGAATATAGGACTTGCCCTCGAGGTAGGAGTTGAGCTCTTTGACGTCTTCGGGGAAGCGCTCGGCAGAGTGGGCGTCGCGGCGCAGGGCGCGGCCGAGGGTATTCATGTCCGTACCGGGGGCGCGGCCCACGCCCAAGTCAATGCGCTCGGGGTACATCTCCTCCAAAGTGCCGAATTGCTCCGCAATGACATAAGGGGAGTGGTTGGGCAGCATCACTCCGCCGGAGCCTAAGCGAATGCGCTCGGTCTTTGCGCCGATATGGGCGATGAGCACGGCCGGGGAAGAAGACATGATGGACTTCATATTGTGGTGCTCGGTGTACCACATGCGAGAATAGCCCAGTTTTTCTGCTTCCTGTGCCAATTCCACAGAGCGGGCGATGGATTGTGCTGGGGTCTCGCCCTCATAGATGGTGCAGAAGTCCAAGACGGAAAGATGCGCGCGTTTGGTCACGGGGGAGCCTTCCTTTTACTTTCGGAAAATTCTGTCTAAGTTCTCTTCTTCCAACGGTACGCGCCGCCTGACTATTCCGGGCGAGGCGATACCGCATCGCCGCCGGGACCTGTTGACATAAAAATCCCCTCCGCCTCGGCACCGTGGTTATGTGCGGAGGGGAGGGGTAAGGTAGGACTAAGAGACTAAGCCTCAGCGAGGGCATCGGCCTCCGCCGGCTCTGCCGCCGGTGGGTTGGCAGCGGCGTGCTTCTCGCCGGCCTTGGTGGTGATATCGACAACCAGGCCGACGACTGCCGCGATGGCGGTAGGAACAATCCAGCCCAAGTCCACGGACTGGCCAGGTGCCAGGCTCAAGAGGGGATTGAGCGCGTCGGCGCCCCAGCCCTGGGCGGCGATGACGGACAGAGCCGACCACAGCACCGATGCCCACAGCGCCAGGCGGTAGGTCCAGTAGAAGACAACGGACTTTTTCACCACCGGCTGGATCAGGGTGAGAGCGATAAGGGAGATAGCCGGCGGGTACAGGAAGGTAATGAATGGAACCGCAATGGAGAGCACTGTATCTAGGCCTTGGAAGGCAAAGAGGATGGACAGTGCGGTAAAGAGGCAGGCCCAGACGTGGTACTTCACCTTGGGCACAAGCATTTCGAAGAAGGCTGAGGTGGAGGTGATAAGGCCCACCGCGGTGGTCATGCAGGCCAAGATGACGATGGCAGAAAAAACGGCTTGGCCGATGGTGCCCATGGTGAGATTTGCGGCGTCGGCAAGCAGGGGCGCTCCTGACTCATAGGACTGGCCATTAGGAATGGTTTGGCCTACCCACGCCAAGCCCAGATAGATAGCGGCCAGCAAAGCGCCAGCAACGAGCGCGGCGGTGATAGTGCCGTTAACCAAGGACTTTTTGGTCTTAAACCCCTTGGAGCGCAAAGAGCCAACAATCACGATGGAAAAGGCCAAGCCCGCAATGGCATCCATGGTGTTATAGCCCTCAAAAAGGCCGGTGACCATGGGGGAAGAAGCATAGTCCGTGGTAGGGGTCTGGGGATCGCGGGGATTGTTGAAAGCTGCCAAGGCGATGAGGATAACCAACAGCGCCACCAAAGCCGGGGTGAGGAATTTACCCAAGGTATCGATAATGGAATTCGGCTTCCAGGACAGCGCTAGGGCGATGAGGAAAAAGACCACATTGAAGATGCCATTGGCCATGGTTCCTTCCCAGCCCAGCAGTGGGGTGATGGCGGTTTCCATAGAAACGGCGCCGGTGCGCGGCAGGGCGTAAAAGGCGCCGATGGCAAGGTAGGCCATCACAGAAAAAACGAGGCCGAAAAGCGCGCCGCCGTTGGAGCTCAGGTCGCGCACGGAGCGGCCAGAAATGGAGACGGCGACAATGGCTAGGACCGGAAGGAGCACGCCGGCGGCGAGGAAGCCGAGGACAGCGGGCCAAAAATTGGTGCCGGCCGAAACGCCCACCATGGGCGGGAAGATGAGGTTGCCGGCGCCGAAGAACATCGAAAACAGCATCAGCGACGCAATTACGATGGTGGCGCCGGGCTTAGAGGTGCGTGACGCAACTGGGGTAGCCATTGTGGCTCCTTAATTTTCCATGTACAGCTAGTATGCGATGAGGCTCCCGTTCCGCCGAGGGGTGGTGGCGGGGTGAGGATCGTCCTCGCGGTCCGAGGTGGCGGGTCGCGCCTGTTCGTGTAATGAGACATTACTGCCCACATGGTGAGAAATCAAAGTGTGGGGGTGATGCAGGCTACATGGTTGCCCCAGCCGCGCCAGATTAATCGAGAGCCGCGAAGGCACGCTCCATGCGGTCGAGTGCCTCTTCTAAGATCTCGCGTGAGGTAGAGAAATTCAACCGCGCATGGCCCGGGCCGCCGGTGCCAAAGGTGTCGCCTTCATTAAGCGCTACCTTCGCATTCTCCCGCAACCACTTGGCCGGCTGCGGGTTGCCGCCGATAGCGGTATCGGCAAAATCCAACCACAGCAGGTAGGTGGCGTCCGGCTTGCTGGTCTTTAAGCCGGGGATGCGCTGAGGCAGCTCCTCCACCAACCAATCGCGGGTCTGCCGCAGGTACGCTATTTCTTCATCGAGGAAGTCGCCGCACTCGCGGTAGGCAGTCTCCGCAGCAAGCACGCCTAAGGTGCCCGTGCCATCCTTGGCCACGCCTGTAAGGCCATTCCACGTGTGTACATCGGCCGTGTTGGAGAAAATGATCTGCGCGCACTTCAGCCCGGCAGTATTAAAGGCCTTGGAGGTGGCGGTTACCGTGATGGTGCGCTCCGCGGCCGCCGCGCTAAGCGACGCCACCGGGATATGCCGCCCCTCATAGACCAGCGGGGCATGGATTTCATCGGCCAGGATGCGCGCATCATATTTCTCTGCCAGTTCTACCAGGCTGGTGAGGTAGTCCTCGGCCAACACACGGCCGAGCGGATTATAGGGATTGGCCAGCAAAATAGAGCCCGCGCCCGCCTGGAAGGCGCGCTCAATATCATCCAGCTCTAGGCTGGTCTCGATCTTTTCGCGGCCAGCGGTGCGTGGTAGCTCCAAAAGCGGTGGGTAGGAGGGAACCGGCACAATCACGGGGGAGTCCTTGCGGGTGAAGTACTGTACGCCGAGCAATAGGCCGCGCACAACATCGCCGATCCAGAAAATATGTTCCGAGTTGGGGCGCCAACCATAGCGAGCGTCATAAAAATCAGCCACAGCCTCGCGCAGCCCCGAGGCCTTAGGTGCTGGGGTATAGCCGAAGGTTTCCTTATCCACCAAGTCTTCCAGCGCCTTCTTTATGGCGGGCGCGGTGGGGAAGTCGGATTCCGCAATCCAGAGCGGCAGCACGTCTTCTTCGAAGACGGTCCACTTGCGGGTTCCGCGGGCTTGCAACTCTTCTAGGCTAGGAAACTCCATGGCCATAACCATAACGCGAAGCCCGCGGCCACCCCAGCGCTTTCATGCGCTTTTATTCATCTGCGTTGTCGGCCCAGCGGGAGTCCTCCTCCGCGTCTTCGGATTCGGAGGCAGAGCCGGAGACAAAACCATACTTCTTCAACCGGCGGCGGTCCGCGGCCGAGGTGGATTGGGTGAGCTTGAGCAGCTCGGCATAAATGCCACCGGATTGCGCCAGCTCGGCCGGCGAGCCCATCTCATCAATGCGGCCGCGATCCAGGGTGATGATGGTATCCACATCCGCAATGGTGGATAGGCGGTGGGCAATAATGAGCGTGGTGCGGTCCTTCATCAACTCATCTAGGCCGGCCTGCACGGCGCGCTCGGACTTGGTGTCTAGCGCCGAAGTAGCCTCATCCAGCACCAAGATGGGCGCGTCTTTAAGCATGGCGCGGGCAACGGAGACGCGCTGCTTTTGTCCACCGGAAAGTTTGAGGCCGCGCTCGCCAATAACGGTGTCATAGCCATCCGGGAAAGCCTGGATAAACTCATGGGCATTGGCTCGCTTGGCGACGTCTATGATTTCCTCCTCCGTGGCACCCGGCTTGCCGTAGGCGATATTTTCGCGAATGGTGCCGGAGAAGAGATAAGACTCCTGGAAGACCACGCCTACCGAGGCGCGCAGGCGCGAGGCAGTGAGATCGTCTACCCGGTGGCCCAGCACATCGAGGTGCCCGGCCGAGGGATGGTAAAGGCCTAGCAGGAGGTTGACCAACGTGGACTTGCCACCGCCGGACTCGCCCACGAGCGCTACCTTATGGCCCTCAGCGGCCGCAAAGGAAATATCCTCCACCACGGGCTTGCCCTCCTCGTAGGCGAAGGAGACGTGCTCAAAGGAAAACACCGGCGCGCCGGGGGTGGGCTCCAGCGGGCGTACCGGGGTGAGGTCGAGCTGCGGAGTATGCGAACCGGTGGTGGCAGCAACCAATTCGCGCGGGGCCGTGGGCTCGAGCTCTTCTTCCATGACTTTGAAGTAGTCCTTGGAACCGGCGATGGCGCGCTGGGCGGTATCGACAATCCAGCTCATCATAAAGACCGGCTGCTTCGCACTGGAGACCATCTGCAGCAACATGACCATATCGCCCAAGGAGAAATACCCCTCGAGCGTGCGCCAGAAGATCACGCCGTAGATCCCCAGGAAGATAACAGCCATGGCCAGGCCACGGAAGGTATCCATCATGTGCCACCAGCGCGATTGTGGCTTGGTGGTATCGACCACGGTACGGTAACGCTGAGCAAAGTGGGAGAGCTCGCGGGTCTCGCTCACGAAGGACTTAGCCACCTTGACCTGTCCGATGACCTCGGCGAAGCGGCCGTTGGCGAGGTCGATATTTTCGTTTTTGACCGCCTCAAACTTCTGCCAGCGCTTCGAGGTCAGCGCGGTAAGCCACATATAGACCGGAAAGAGCAGCGCGAGCAGGACGGCCAGCGGCCAGTAATACCACGCGGTAATGGCCAGCACCGCGAGGGTCTGGATGATCATCGTGAAGAAGTTATTGGCAAAGGACTGCACGAACTGCGTGATATTGGCAATCGAGCGATCCAGCCGGGCGATGATCGTGCCGGTGACCTGGTTATCGTAATAGCCTTGCGGGAGGGCCAGCAGCTTGGCAAAGTAACGCGTGGACAAAATCTCGCGCAGGCGCGAGACCATGACATCGCCGATGTAGCCGCCGATATTGCGGAAGAGGGCATTGGCGGCGTCGGCAAGAAAAAGCGCCACTGCCAGCAACAGCACCGTGCGCAGCGCATCGCCCAGTGGGGCGTCGTTCTGCAGGGCGCCCACGATGGTATCGGTGGCTTCGCGCGTCAAAAATGGCGAGACCAGTGCAACGACCGCAGTGATCGTGGCGGTCAGCAGCACGCCTAGATAAAAGGGCCACAGGGCAGAGGCACTGCGGGTAATGCGCAAAATGGAATTCATAAGTAGACCACACTCACTTCGAAACGGCGGTTAGTGCGCGGAATTAGGGAAAGGGGGGAGAGATTTAAGCGACTGCCCAGTATGCCACATGCGGCGTTAACGAGCGTAAATACTTAAGTTCAGGGAAGTTTAGGCTAAGGTACTTGTGCAGAAATACAACAATCTTCGCGTGCAAAGGATCCATCCACGGTGAAAATTTCCCACACACTCGGCGCGGGCGTGGTCAGCGTACTCGCCGTGACCCTGACCGGATGTAGCGTTCTCCAGCCGGAAGAAACCGGGCTGGGGGACAATATCACCGTCTCCAGCTCCGAAGAGGCCCCGTACGAGGCCAAGGACATCGATGATAAAGAGATCACCTCTAATCTTGCCGAGCCAGTAAAGGATAAGGGCTTGGGCGTGAGCTGGGAACTACAGGGAGTGTATTCCGATAACAACTCCGGTGGCTCCGTGGTGACCATCCTGCTGAAGAATGAAAACGACGTGCCCTTGCCGGTCGACGCCTTTGAAGATCCCACCCTTGAGCGTGCCGACGGCAACGGCGGCTGGGCCAAGATCAACTCCTTGCCCTATGACAAGGAATCTGCCCCAGACGTGGAGCCACCGGGGCTCGATCACCCGTTGGGCGCGGGCGCCTCGGTAAACCTGCAGTACCGCTTTGACGTGACGCCCGGCAACCTGTGGAATGCTCGCTTGCACATTGGCAACGTGACCTGGGTAGGAGACCTTAATCTATGACGGAACTTGTAGTCTTGGCCTCTGCCGCGGGTGAACCCATCGGCACCGCTCCCAAGGCCGAAGTTCATACCACCGATACCCCGCTGCACTTTGCTTTCTCCGCCTGGTTGACCTGCGGCGGCAAGGTGCTGGTCACCCGCCGCGCGCTGGGTAAGCTCACCTGGCCCGGGGTGTGGACCAATGCCTTCTGCGGCCACCCCGCTCCTGGCGAGGAGAATACGGATGCGGTGCTGCGCCGCGCTACCTTTGAGTTGGGCATTGCGCCTGAAGACCTGTCTACCCCGCAGCTTATCCTGCCGGACTTTTCTTATCGCGCGGTGGATTCCTCGGGCACGGTAGAAAATGAAATCTGCCCGGTATATGCCGTCGAGCTTGCTGCCGACGCCGCCTGGGAGCCCAACCCCGAAGAAGTAGATTCCTACCAGTGGGTCGAGCCGGATCGGCTCTTCGCCGCCGCCGATGCCATGCCTGGCGTCTTTAGCCCGTGGATGATTGATGAGCTAGCGGACGAAAAGCTACGTGCTGCGCTGTAATTAAAGCTCGTCGTCGTTGTAGAAGGCTGCGGCCACGTAGTCCAAGGTGGCATAGGCTAGGCGGCGCTCGCCCGTATCCAGGTCAAATTCCAGCACCTGGTGGTCATCGCCGTAGCGGGGGAATCCGGGTTCACCGGTGGTGGCAAAATGGCGTAGCCACTCGTTGAGCTCTTCGGCGGGGGTATCCTCGCCGGCCTCGTTCCCGCTTCCGCCAAACAGCGGGCCCAATTCCGCACAATGCACCGCAGGGGAATCGGTGCGCGTAAACTCCATCATCCACGTCGGGCCCGGGGAATGCGCAGCCACCTGGGCGGTCCAACGGCGCACTGCGGCATCACCGATGAGTCGGCCCATCGGCCGCTGCGGGTCCACGTAGTGCGCCAATTGTCGCCACTGCTTGAAGCGCTCCTGCGAAATCCCAAACTTGGGTGAAAGGTAGCTGGTAATAAAGCCCGCCAGCGCCATTTTGTCAATGCGCTGGGCTAGGGGCATGTCATAGAACTCATCGCGGGCAGACGTCACCACGATAGGGATATCCGCCAATTCTTCGGCGCGCAGTGGCGCAGGGCCCAAGGCGACATCGAAGCGATATTTCTTGCGGAATTTGGCATACCCCTTGGCCAGCGATTCCGGGTCCATTTTTTCTAAAGCCTCGCGCGTTACCGGCACGCCGAGGGCCTTGTGCAGGTCGGTGACGCGGTGCTCAAAGCGGCCGCGCGGGAAGGCCGGCGAGAGCGCCAGCACGCGGCGGAAACCGCCCCGGAAGTGATCGCGGCGTGCGAGCCACAGGCTTATCGCCGCCCCGGCGGATTGGCCCACCAAAGTGATATTGGTCTTATCGCCACCAAAGGCCTCGATATTGTCCTGTAGCCACTCCAAGGCCAAGAGGCAATCATCGATGCCGTGGTAGCGGTCCGCCTCGTCGCCGTCGAAGCGCGCAAAGCCGGTCAAGCCCACCCGGTAACCCACGTTGACCTGGATTACCCCGTGGCGGGCATTCTTCGTTCCTGAAAGCCGTGGATCCTCGTGCGAGCCGTGCTCGAAGCGACCGCCATGAATATAGACCACGACGGGGCAGTCGTTGGCATCGGCAGGAGTGGTAATGGACAAAGCGATATCTTCTGGGTGCGGCTCGCGGGCATCCTGGTCGCGAGTGCCTTGGAGCGGCTCGGCAGGCGAGTAGGGGCTGGGGATGGTGCTATAGCGCACCGAATGGAAATAGTGCAGGCCATCGCGGCGCACGCCGGTGATCTGGCCGGAAGCGGTGGCGACGGTAACAGGAATCTGGGCGCTTGACATGTCAGCCAGACTACCGCGAGCAAGTAGGATAAGTAGCCATGGAGTGGTTGACGAGCTTGGGCAGCACGCTATCGCAATTGTTGGTGCAAGCGCCCGTGTGGATTCAAATGGTCATCGTGGTGGCCATCGCCGTGCCACTCATGGTGGTCGTAGCGTGGTGCCTGATGTGGGGTGTCGATTACGTAGCCAACCGAGGCAAACGCATGATTTCCCAGCGGCGCAGCCGCAGCACTAAAGTAGACCACCATGGCTGAGGAAAATAACGAGCGCGCACGACAAGAGCGCGCTGAGCTGCGCGCTAACCCCCGCGAGGGCCTGTGGGACCCCGAAGCAAAGCGCGCCGGCCAGTCATCCGCCTCGGCGGCTACGCCAGGTGCACAGCCCGTAAAGCGCAAGCGTGCCCTGCCCAAATCCCGCGTCTCTCTCACACTGTGGACGATGATCGCGCTGGTCATCGTCGTCGCCCTCATCGGCCTATGGACCTAAACCCGCTCCACCGCCGCACCAGCGCCTAGGCCCAGCGTTAGGCCTTCCGGCTGGTGGCTGCTAAGCGCTGGAAGAATTCCAGCCTAGGAAGATCCTCAATGAGCAGGGGAGCGCCGTTGGTATCACATAGCGGCACGCACCAATTGGGATAAAGATCGTTCGTGGTACCTGGCTGATTTTGTGCGCGCACATCACCCACCATGTCCACCAAGCTGGTGCACGCGAGAGCCGAAGGTGTACCTGCGATATAGCGATGCAGCGCTACGCTTATATCCTCCTCCGCGCCGCGAGAAGCGCGCTCATCTGGATCTACGAGGTAATCGCGCTGCGGCAAGAGGCCGCGATCCGCCACGGTGCCGAGTACACGGGCCTGCCACTCGATGTCATCGCGCTGCTCGTCCTCCACCGAGCGGGTCAGCACGCCTAAGCGCGCGCGGAGCGAGATATGATCGCCGCGCAGGTACGCCAAGGTCGGTGGCAGATCGTGCGTATTGACCGAGGACAGCGCCAGCTTGCGGTACTTTTCTTGTGGCAGCGGGGAGTAGTTATCATCGTCGCGTTCAAACCACACGATGGAGGTACCCAGCACCGCCTTCTGCGCGAGCACATCTTGTACCCACGGCTCGACGGTGCCGAGGTCCTCACCGATGACCACCGCACCGGCGCGCTGCGCTTCTAGTGCCAAGATGCCCACCATGGCCTCAAAATCATAGGAGACATAGGTGCCCGTCAGCGGGCTGGCCATGCGCGGAATCCAGTACAGGCGGAAAAGGCCCAAGATGTGGTCCACGCGCACTCCGCCGGCATGGCGCAGCACGGTGGAGAGCATCTCGCGCCACGGTGCATAGCCCGTGGCGGCCAGGCGCTGCGGGTGCCAAGGTGGCTGCGACCAATCCTGGCCCTGCTGGTTATAGTCATCCGGCGGGGCGCCTACCGAGCACTGCGGCGCCAAATACTCTGTGAGGTTTACGGCATCGGCGCCGCCCGGGTGCACACCTACGGCAAGGTCGGTGACCAGGCCCAGGCGCATGCCGGCATCGAGTGCGCGCTGCTGCGCGGCGGCCAGCTGCTCATCGCACAGGAACTGCAGCCAGGAATAAAAGCGCGTGAGCTTGTCCATGTCTAGGCCTTCGGCATGGCGCTGGCCCGACTGCGCGGCGGCGTCTTGTTGCGCGCACCAATACGCGAAATCGCGCAGGCCACGGCCCTCCTCGCGGGCGTAGCGCACGAAGGCCTCTTCGCGCTCCGGGGATGGCTGGTAGTTAAAGAGCTCGCGCAGCACCTGCAGTTTGGCCTCAAAAATGGTGTCGCGCTCTATTTCTTCGGCGCTGCGGTTGCGCTGGCGAAACTCCTCCGCCAGCTCGCGCACATCATCCTGTAAGTCCTCCGGTAGGAGCTTGAGCTCCGGGATGGACTCGATGTGCAAGTAGAGCGGGTTGATAAAGCGCCGCGTGGTGGGCAGGTACGGCGAGTCCTCGACCGGTGGTAGCGGTTCGGCGGCATGTAGCGGGTTGACCAGCAAGAAATCCGCGTGCGGTGCGAGTGTTTCAGCTAGCTGCCCCAAATCCTGGAAATCACCTATTCCCCAAGAAGACTCCGAGCGCACCGAATACAGCTGCGCCATCACGCCGCTAATGGGGCGCTCCACAAACTCATCGGCCGTAGAAAGGCGCGCCGGGGTGATAATCAGCGGGCAAGCATGCTTGCCGATGCCCCCGGACTCCAACACCAGCTCGTGGTATCCCATGGGCAGATCGCCGGGGATGTGGAAGCTCGCCTCGCCCCAAATCGTGCCATCGACGTTCGCGTCCGGGGCATCATTGGGATCCTGGTAGACCTCGCGGGTGCCTCCTTCCTCCAACTCAATGTGTACGTTGGCGGCATCGCCCGCGTGCACGTGGACCACGAAACCGCGCTCTTGGCCTTGGGGCGCGACAACGCAGTGGGGTAGGGGCTGGGAGGAGCGGTCCAGGTAGTCGTCGTAAAGCAGCTGCGTTAGCGCCGCATCGTCCGGATTGTCATCGATGGCCACGCCCAAGGCGCGCAGGGTATAGGCAATAGTGTCGTCAGCGACGTGGACGGGGAAACCAGACTGGGAGGTATAGCTGGTGGCCACACCGTGGCGCTGGGCAAGTTCTTCAAGCAAGGCGCGGGTAGTCACAGGCCACATTGTGCCACGGGTGCAACGCGCCCGCTGGGGAACAGATTGGTACAGTAGGCGGAGATTAATAATTAGCTGTTCGAAAGGACACCGCGTGACCCTGCAAGAAGTCCACACCCCAGCCCAATTTACTATCGAGCCGGGCGAAACCTGCCTGACCGCCCTGATGGACACCGCGAAGAAGCGCCCTAATGGGGTCATGTTCACCCGCCCGGCTAACTACGAGTGGGTTAATGTCACGGGCAAAGAATTTATCGATGAGGTCTTTGAAGTAGCCCAGGGACTTATCGCCCTAGGCGTGCAGCAGGGGGACCGCGTCGCTCTTATCTCTGCTACCCGCTATGAGTGGTCCCTGCTGGACTTTGCCATCTGGGCCGCCGGTGCCGCCTCTGTGCCGGTCTATCCCTCCTCTTCTGCCTCCCAGGTGCGCTGGATTATTGAAGACTCCGGTGCCGTGCTCGCCATTACCGAAACCCGCGAGCACTCCGAATTGGTAGAAAACCTGGTCTTGCAAGAAGACGGCGAGCCCAATCTCAAGGGTTCTCCCTCCCAGCTGCGCCGCGTCCTAGAAATCAACTCCTCTGCTATTGACACCCTCAAGTTCGAGGGCCGCGGCGTGGCTGCCGAGGAGGTCTACGCCCGCATCAAGGCCACCTCCACCGATGATCTGGCTTCCTTGGTCTATACCTCGGGTACTACCGGACGCCCCAAGGGTTGCATCCTCACCCACCGCAACTGGCTAGCCCAGACCCGCGGTCTGTGCACCAATCCCATTGGTATCTTTGCCGTCCCAGGCAGCCATACCCTGACCTTCCTGCCGCTGGCGCACGTCTTTGCCCGCGCGGTATCCATTGCGGTGGCCATGCGCGGTGCCTCCCAGAACCACTGGTCAGACTTTTCCACCATTTCCATCGAGTTTGCCCGCTCCCGCCCGAACGTCATTTTGGGTGTGCCACGCGTCTTTGAAAAGGTGCGCAATTCTGCTGCTGCTAAGGCGGCTGATTCTGGCATCAAGACCCTGCTCTTTGAGCAGTCCGAGAAGATCGCCATCGAGTACTCCAAGGCTTTGGATAAGCCGGAGGGCCCGGACCGCCTGCTGAAAGCCAAGCACAAGGTCTTTGACAAGCTGGTGTACTCCACCATCCGCAATGGCGTGGGTGGCAACGTGAGCTACTGCATTACCGGTGGCTCGGCCATGGGCCATGACCTGCTGCATTGGTACCGCGGTATCGGCATCCCGGTCTATGAGGGCTATGGCTTGACCGAGGTTGCCGCCGCGGCCGCGGTGGACTTTGTGGATCAGTCCATCGGCACCGTTGGCCCGCCGATGGGTGGCGTGACCTTCCGCATCAATGATGAGGGCGAAATCTGCATCAAGGGAGATATCGTCTTCCACGGTTACTGGAATAATCCGGAAGCCACGGCCGAGGCCCTCGAGGATGGCTGGTACAACACCGGCGACTTGGGCGAGATTGATGAAGACGGCAAGCTTGTTATCACCGGCCGCAAGAAGGACCTCATTGTCACGGCCGGCGGCAAGAATGTCTCGCCTGGCCCGATGGAGGATATCCTGCGCGGGCACCCGCTTATCTCCCAGGCCATGGTGGTAGGCGATGGCAAGCCCTTCGTTGGCGTGCTGCTGACCCTGGATCCGGATATTTTGAAGCGCTGGAAGCTAGACCACAATATTCCGGAGAATCGCTCCATGCGCGAGCTGGCCACCGATCCGACCCTGCGCGCGGAGCTGCAGGATGCCATCAACCAGGTCAATGCCACCGTCTCCCATGCGGAGGGCATCAAGAAGTTCTACATCCTCGAATCTGACCTTACCGAGGAAGAAAACGAGCTGACCCCCACCATGAAGGTCAAGCGCAACGTGGTTTCGCAGCGCTACGCCGCGGCCATCGAGCACCTGTACAAGCGCTAGGCTGCGCGACGGGTACACCCGAGGGAATCCCCTCGGGTGTTTCTTTATGCCCTGCTTGCCGACGCCCCCTTCTGCAGCTCACCCCACCATCCTCACCCCAGTGCGGGCGAACCTGCCATAAACCTGTGAATGGCTTCGGAGTGTCGCGCGCTTGCGGCGGCGGATCTCGCATAAAGTCATGAGGCGTTACAGCAAACCTCAACCTCTACTAGAGGTTAGAAATGAGACCGTGGAAGGAGTGGCTCGAAGCCAATGCACAAAATCGCCGCCGAGCTGCGCCACCGCGAGCTTACGCAAGAGATTTACAATATCGGCGACGAAGTCGCAGAGTACCTCGAGCACCTCATTGAAGCCATCGAGGATTGGGACGAAGAGTTGTGCATGGATTGCCTGGCTGAGCTAGGCGATATCGTTGAAGACGCCCGCGTTGACTCCGGCCGTTGTGTAGGCGAGCTGATGGGCCTGCGCCAAGCCCTGGTCTCCGGCGTGCGCTCCGGCACCATTTCCGCCGCTTCTTCCGGCGTGAACGACGTGGAAGAGCCGGAACAACTTACCCCGCGCCTATTGGACGAGCGATTCCCCATCTCTAAGCCCATCGTGGTGCACGAGCTGGCCGAGTCCCTGCGCTCTCGCACCCAGGCCGTGGCGGATTACCTCCGCGAGGTAGTCGAGTACGTGCTTGCGCAAACCGACGCCGTGGCCCGCAACCTCGACATGGTCTCGCTGCCGCACTTGTACAAGCGCACCGGCGAGTCCGCCCTCATTGCGGTCCAAGCGTGGAAGCACACGGTGCTGGATACCCACCCGGCCTATGTGCGCACTATGCGCGGGCATAACCCACCGCAGTTCCTAGAAGAGCGCGCCCGGGTTGCCGCGGTGGTGGAAAAGGTCCGCGCTAAGCGCGAGGCGGCCCGCCGGGCTACAACTGCATAAACCACATAGACTTCCTTGTTTCACGCAAGGGGATGTTCACGGCCACCGAGATTCCCTCTCTCGGTGGCCGTTGAAGTTTTCTGCGCTAGGGTGCCCCAATTCGGGGAAGCATTTAGGGAAATTTTAGGTTAACGGCCGTTCCATATTATTTCTGTTATGCCTGTTCAGTGGGTTGGGTTGTGTATCCAGCGGTATTGTTGCTGGATCAACCTTAAAATCTAAGTAGAAAATACTCTCAACGCGCTGTATGGAATTCCCCGTCCATGCGAACGACGTGACCTAGCACCATCCACACGCGGCGTGCGCACGTTCATTTTTAACCAAATCTACAGAGAGTTAACCCATGGGCGCACGCCGAACTTCTCGCCTTATTGCCAGCGCAGTGGCCGCAGCCACCTTCTCTTCCATAACTGTTGTGCCTACCGCCGTCGCGGCTGACACACCACCTTCGTCGAGGAAAAGACCACCGACGATACCGTAAACCTCAACGGCATCGAATTCGATGAAGACGGCAACTTGCTGGAGGAAAACAACGCCGGCGATAAGACGATGGAAGAACTCGACGCGGAAGAAGATACCGCCGAGTCCATCACCCCGTACGCCGTAGACGGCGCGGAGGAGACCGCTGAGGCTCCGGCTTCTGAGGAGTCTGCAAAGCCGAGCACCCTCGAGGAACTTGCACAGACCGAGGCCTCCAACGGCGACGTCAATGTCAAGGTGGTCAAGGATGAGCAGAAGGACAAGCTCGTCTGAGAGGAAACTGATGCCCCTGAAAAGGAAGGCAACATGCTCGACCTCAAGCTTGCACTGGCTAAGGCCTTCTACGATGGCGGCGAAAAGATCCTCAAGACCGTCTGGGAGATCATCCCGGTTGTCGGTGACTTGGTTCCGTCCGATTTCATTGACAAGATTTCCGGCAAGACCTGGGACGGCATTGCCAAGCTGGTCAAGGAAAGCGAGAAGGACAAGACCGTGACCTGGGCTCTCTTCCGCGCTCAGGGCATGGCCATCGGCCGCATCGATAACGCCGATGCCGACGTTGATATGAACAACCCGGATGGCGCTAAGAAGACCGTCTCCGGCCTGCTCAAGTTCGCCGACGGTGTCTTTGGCAAGGGCACCACGGTAATCCTGAAGCTCTTCAATGCAGCCGTTACCATCGCAGGCCTGGTTCCTGGCGCGGGTGTTGCTGGCGACCTGAAGCTGAGCAAGGACCAGCAGAAGAGCATCGAAGACTCCCTGAATAACATCTCCACCGCAGCCTCCGATCTCGCGGCCGTGAACGCCCCGGCTGGCCAGCTGTGCTCCGATATGCTCAACGGCAAGAAGACCAAGGGCCAGCCTTCTGAGGAGCCTTCCTCCGAGGAGATCACTTCCGAGGAAGCTACTTCTGAAGAGACCACTTCCGAGGCTCCGGCTTCTGAGGATGCTTCCTCTGCAGAGACCACCCCGGCCGAGTCCGCAGAAGAGACCTCTACTGAGGAGACCTCTGCAGAAGAAGCGGCCACCGAAGAGCCGACCTCTGAGGAATCCACCGAGCCTTCCACTACCGAAGCCGCAGTTGTTCCAGGCCCTGTCTCTTATACACATCT
>NZ_JASPHV020000025.1:0-28510 GCF_030229435.2 Corynebacterium sp. MSK122
AACACTAAGCGACTTCACGAAGCATTGGACTACGCCACCCCACAGGAAGTAGAAACCGAGTACTATCTCACCCAGCCCATCAACACAGGGCCGTAAAAGAAGCGGAACTAAACCCAGGACGCTTCACCAAGGAGACCTCATTGACTCGCAGGCCGTAGGCCTGGGCAATGCGGAAAATAGGATCGGTGGAGGCGGAGCGGGCGTCGATAAGCACGCGATCCCCTAAGGACGTAGTTTCCCTAGTCAGCTCAGGAAGGCCAAGCTCTTCGGCCGCTGCGGTGAGAGCCTCGGATGGGCCGGTGAGCTCCAGAATTCCCTCGATAAAGTCATCGATGGGACCGGAAATGGGGTTAACCCCCATCAGCAAGACGGTATCGAGGAGGCCGGCCACCTCATTGAGGTGATGGGTGGAGATGACAATGGTACGACCGTGCTCCTCGCGCAGCACCTGATAAAAGAGCTCGCGGCGCTGTGTGTCGAGGCCGAGATAGGGTTCGTCGAGGAGCATGACTTCGCAGCCGGAAGCTACGGCAAGATGAATCCCACCGCAGACTTTTGCCCGCGGGACAAGGAAGAATAGGCCTTGGCCGGTACGTCGAAGCGAACCAACAGCTCATTGAAACGCTCCTCATCCCAACGCGGCCAGCGCGCCTTACCAATGACGCCCAGTTTTTCCAATGCCCCAGGAATCCGGCAGTGGGTTATCAATCCCCATCAAAATAACCCGGTTAAGGACCGATTGTTTGTCAAAGGGCTCTTCCCCGAAGACCGTAATACCGAATACCGCCAGATTGGATTTGGCCAGCGATTTTCCGCAGTAGCGTGGTTTTGCCAATGCCATTGGGGCCAACTAAGCCGTGTGTGAGGCCATCAGCAAAAGTGAATTCTCGTGTTGCAATCATGAGTACATTCCTCGACTTTCTGCGACGCGATCAAATAGGTCGTGGAGCTGGGCGCGGTTGTAGCCAAGGCGAACGGCTTCATCGACCAGAGGTGCCATGTATTCCGCCGCAAAGTCCGCTCTCCGCCGCTCGCGGATAGTCGCCAGGGCCCCTTCCGCCACAAACATGCCGATGCCACGGCGCTTATCCAGCGCCCCGATATCCACCAGGAGGCTGATGCCCTTGCGGGCCGTGGCCGGGTTGATGTTGTGAAAATCAGCAAGCTCATTAGTGGAAGGGGCCCTATCCCCCTCGCCCAAGGTTCCGTCCACGATGGCGTCCTCCACCAAGGAGGCAATCTGGCGGAAGAGTGGTTGCGTGGAATTATCCATTGCCCCTCGGTTCGTTGGTTAGTTACTTGTGTAACCAACCATATCGGCAACACCCCACCCCTGCAATACTTCCAAAGAGAAAACTTTTTTGCTGCCACTGCGCTGGGATTTTGTCCAAGGTTATCGACGTTTTGTGACTAATGGGGCACACTGGAAACCACAAAGATTTTTATTTAGAACAATTAGAACGGAACTTAGGAGCCATGCTTGAACGCACACTCGTCTTTGTCGATACCTCATACTTGCTCGCTAGCTTTTATAACTCGTGGGAAACGGGTGCCCGCGCACAACTAGAGATTGATCTGCCCGAGGTGGTCAGCACCATGGGCGGGATGATCGAGAACCAACTTGGGACCCCCATCCAACGCCAATACTGGTATGACGGCATTCCCGACACCGGCCCGCACCGCTACCAGCGTGCACTACGCACCTGCGAAGGGGTCCAGCTGCGCACCGGTCAGCTCATCGAATGGGGCGAGCGCCGCACCCAGAAGGCCGTAGATACCCGCCTTGTGGCAGACATGGTCATCGCCGCCATGAAGGGCCAATTCACTGACTTTGTGCTCGTCAGTGGCGATGCAGACATGATTCCCGGCGCTCAAGCGGCCGTGGATAACGGCATCCGCGTCCATCTTTATGGGTTTGGCTGGGACTCCATGTCCTCCGCACTGCGCCATGCCTGCGATTCCACCACCATCTTGGACCCTCGCGAGGACTTCGCAGACGCTATGGAATTGCAGGTCCTAGAAGGCCCGCTTCCTCCAGTGGTGCGCGAAAATGCGCATAAAGATGGCGAGGAAATGCCCGAACCGGATGAATGCGGCGAGCCCTCAGAGGTGGAGGCAGCCTTCGGCGCCACAGAAAAACCCACCCCGGCCCCGACGCCCAAGCCGGCTCCGCCCAAGGCGGATGCTGCAGGGGATTCCCCCACCGAGGAGGACTCTCCCGCGGAGAAGCCGGCGCCCAAGCCATCCATGATGGCCCCGCGCCGCAAGCTGCGCTCCAAGTATGTGCCGCTGCCGGAAGAAGTATGGAGCTCTGCTGGGTTCCAATCCCCCTTTGATGTCGGCCAACAATACGCCTCGTGGTGGTTCGATAACGCTGCTAGCACCGAGCAGCGCGATCAGGCACATCTGCTTTCTGGCGGCGGGCTTCCCCCGGAAATCGACCGCCCACTATTGCAGTTTGCCTGCGAAACCCTACACGAATACACCCTGACCGAAACCCAGCGCGTGAACCTGCGCGATGGATTCCACTCAGGTATTCGTGGCGTTCTGATTAACGTTCGCCGGCAGAATTAATCACCGGATTCGAGCTCTTTCTTCTTTTTAAGATCCGCCCGGATGGCATCAAGGCGCGCAGTCGCCTTCATGTCATTGCCGGCGGCTTGGATCTCATTAATGCGATCGCCACCGGTGGCGTGCTGCAATTCCTGTGCACCAAGGGCATCGGCGTAGCGCTTTTCAATCTTGGCACGCACAGAATCAAGAGTAGGTACGGAATCGTCCGGGTTGAGCTGATTCATGGAATCAATAGCCTGGGCGTTCTTTTCTTGCATAGCCGCCTGGTCCGCCTGAGCCTCCAGCTGGCTAACCTGCGCTAGTTGTTCCTTCAAGCGCGCTTCAGACTGCTGCTGCTGGCTCTTGGCCTGCGCGGCAGCCTGCTCCGCGGCGGCGTACTGTTGCTTAACGTCTTCCAGCTCCTGCTCTACTGCTACTAGCTGGGAGGCAACCACTTCGGCAGCCTGGTTGTACTCGGAAGCTTTTTGCGGGTCCTCCGCAGAGTCCGCCAGCTCCAACGCACGCTGGGTTTGAGACTGGTAATCCTGCTGGGACTTGACCAGGCGGTTCATCTGCATCTCCAGCTGGGACTTATGACCGATGATTTCTGCAGCGTGATCAGAAATCTGCTGGTGCTGCTCCTTCGCAGCCTGGACGGCCTGCTGGATCTGCACCTTTGGGTCAGCGTTCTCATCAATCTTCTGATCGAAGGAACTCATCATGTACTTCCAGCCCTTGCTGAAGGGATTAGCCATTATCTTCTCCTTTGGTCATAAAAAAGACGCTTTCTAGCGAGTTTAGCGATACTCACCAGAAAGCGCCGAGGAAGTTGGTGGGATTAACCCTGCGCATTCTGCTCTTCTACTTGGCGGCGAACCTCTTCCATGTCGAGGTCCTTCACCTGCTTCAACAGGTCCTCCAAGGCCGCGGGAGGCAGAGCTCCAGCTTCACGGAAGACAAGGATGCCATCGCGGAAGATCATCAACGTAGGAATGGACTGAATCTCCAACGCGGATGCCAAGCCCTGATTTGCTTCGGTGTCGAGCTTGGCAAAGGTGGCATCCGTGTGCTCTTCGGAGGCCTTTTCAAAAACCGGCGCAAAGCGCTTGCAAGGGCCGCACCAATCGGCCCACGCATCTACAAGCGTGATGCCCTCGCCGGTGACGGTTTCTTCAAAGTTTTCTTCGGTGACATCGATAGTAGCCATGATCGTTCTAACTCCTTTGCGGATTGCTTTATTCCCCAACGTACATGAAATATCCTTGTCATATACCCCTGGGGGGTATACAATGAGCCCAGAAACCAACTCTAAGAAAGGATCATTATGAGCACCAAGAACTACACCGTAGAGGGCATGACCTGCGGACATTGCGAAATGTCAGTAAAGGAAGAAGTCGGCGAGATTTCCGGCGTTAGTGAAGTCACTGCTGACCACACCACCGGCGCCGTTACGGTTACCGGAACCGATTTCACCGATGAGCAAGTAGCGGCCGCCGTAGCAGAAGCCGGCTACACACTGAAGTAGGCGAGACTATGTCCCACCTGGACCTTGGCGTCACGGGCATGACGTGCACCTCCTGCTCCTCCCGCGTCGAGCGCAAGCTAAACAAGCTCGACGGAGTAAACGCCAGCGTCAACTTCGCTACCGAAGCGGCGGCCATCGAGTACGACTCCCAGACGGTAAGTCCACAAGAGCTCATTTCGGTGGTAGAGGGCGCAGGCTACGGCGCCTTCGATATGGCAGCGGCGAAGACGGAGGAGCCCCAAGCCGAGAAGAACAGTGACGGGGGATTGCTGCGCCGCACCGTTATCTCCGGCGCACTATCGCTACCGCTCATGGTGGTATCGATGTGGCCGGCGTTGCAATTTCCCAATTGGCAGTGGGCCTGTGCCATCGTAGCCACCATCGTTTTCGTCTTCGGCGGCGCGCCTTTCCACACTGCTACGTGGACGAACCTCAAGCACGGGTCTTTTACCATGGACACGCTTATCACCATGGGAACCTCAGCGGCCTATTTTTGGTCGCTGTGGGCGCTATTTTTCGGCAACGCGGGCGAACCGGGCATGAAAATGCACATGACGCTGGACTCGAACGCGGCGCAGATGGATCACATCTATTTCGAGTCCGTGGGCATGGTCATTACCTTCCTCCTCCTCGGTCGGTGGTTCGAGGCACGGGCCAAAGGCCAGTCCTCTGAGGCCCTGCGGGAGCTACTCTCCCTAGGAGCTAAGGAAGCTTCGGTTCTGCGCGAGGGAGGCGAGCAGCGCATTCCAATTGCCCAGTTGCAGGTAGGCGATGTCTTCGTAGTACGCCCGGGCGAAAAGATCGCCACCGATGGCATCGTTGTTGCCGGTAGCTCGGCAGTCGACGCCTCCATGATTACCGGCGAGCCCGTGCCCGTTGAGGTCGGCTCCGGCGATGCGGTGACCGGCGCGACCATTAATGCCTCTGGCAAGCTCGAGGTCCGAGCGACCAAGGTGGGCGAGGATACGGTACTGGCCCAAATGGCCCAGCTGGTCACGGATGCACAAACGTCCAAGGCACCAGTACAGCGCCTCGTGGACCGCATTGCGCAAGTCTTCGTCCCCGCAGTCATCGCCGTAGCAGTGCTGACACTCCTCGCCCATCTCTTCTTCGGCGGAGTGGCCCCAGCGTTTATCGCCGCGGTCTCCGTCCTCATCGTGGCCTGCCCCTGCGCTATGGGCTTGGCGACGCCCACAGCGATCCTCGTCGGCACCGGCCGCGGCGCGCAGCTGGGGCTTGTCATTAAGGGCCCGGAGATCCTGGAATCTACGCGGCAAATCGATACCATCGTCATGGATAAGACCGGCACGGTCACGGCCGGAGAGATGTCCGTTACCGCCGTACACGGCGACGTCCTCGACTTAGCCGCAGCCGTGGAACACAACTCCGAGCATCCCATCGCTCGCGCCATAGCCAAAGAGCGCGACGTTAAGCCGGCTACCGACTTCGCAGTAGTTCCGGGTGGCGTGGAAGGAACTGTGGAGGGGGTCCGGGTGGGCGTCGGCAAGCCGCAAGGCCCCTTGGGTGACTTAGAAGCACCGTTCCGCGAGGCACAAGATTCTGGTGCCACGCCAGTGGTTGTCTCCGTGGACGGCCAACCCGCCGGAATCATTGAGGTCCGCGATACTATCAAGCCCAGCTCGGCGGCCGCTGTGGCCCAAATGAAAGAGCTGGGGCTTACCCCTTACCTGCTGACCGGCGACAACGCCGGGGCCGCCCGCGCCGTGGCTGCCGAGGTGGGGATCGAACACGTCAGCGCCGAGGTACTACCGGAAGACAAGGTAAACCACATCAAGAAGTTGCAGTCCGCCGGGCACACCGTGGCAATGGTGGGCGATGGCATTAACGACGCCGCCGCACTGGCCCAAGCCGACCTCGGCCTCGCCATGGGCGCGGGTACCGATGTAGCCATCGAAGCCTCCGATATCACCCTCATGAATGGCGATCTGCGTTGCGCCGCTGACGCCATTCGACTCTCGCGCCGCACGCTGGCAATTATTAAGGGCAACCTCTTCTGGGCCTTCGCCTATAATGTCGTACTCATTCCCGTGGCCGCGCTGGGCTGGCTCAACCCTCTACTGGCCGGCCTTGCCATGGCACTGAGCTCGGTTTTTGTAGTTACCAACTCACTACGCCTGAAAAGTTTTTCTGTTCAGCGATAGTATTATCGCATGCTCAGCCGCACCGAACGTCTCGATCGCCTTCCCGTCACCTCTAAGCACAAGCGCCTACTCCTAGGTTCCGGCCTTGGATGGGCGCTTGATGCCATGGATGTAGGACTAATCTCCTTCATCATGGCCGCCCTTGCCGTTCACTGGGATCTAGATCCTAGCCAGACCTCTTGGTTAGCCTCGGCGGGCTTCCTTGGCATGGCGCTCGGTGCCACCTTTGGCGGATTGCTGGCAGATAAATTCGGCCGCCGCAATGTCTTTTCTCTCACCTTGCTTATCTACGGTTTGGCAACAGGGGCTTCCGCGCTAGCTGGGGGACTTACCGTTCTCATCTTCTTCCGATTCATCGTCGGGCTGGGCCTCGGAGCCGAGCTACCAGTTGCCTCCACGCTCATATCCGAATTTGCGCCTCGACGGGTCCGCGGAAGGATGGTAGTCATTCTCGAGGCATTCTGGGCATTGGGATGGATCCTTGCGGCCATCATCGGCACTTTCGTAGTGAGCACGGGTGAATCCGGATGGCGCTGGGCCCTAGCCCTTGGCATGCTGCCAGCCACGTATTCAATCTATGTGCGCCGCGGTCTACCAGAGTCTGTGCGCTTTCTTGAATCCAAGGGCCGTCATGATGAGGCCGAAGCTATCGTTGCCAGTTTCGAAGCCGCGGCAGAAGATCGGCCACTGGACGATGCCCTCCCAGACCCCACGCCTTCCCCCGCAGCGTCTATCTGGAGTCCGCAGCTACGAAGGCGGACCGCAGCGTTGTGGACCATTTGGTTCTGTGTAAACCTCTCCTACTATGGCGCCTTTATCTGGATTCCCTCTCTGCTAGTAGCCGACGGTTTCTCCCTAGTGAAGTCGTTTAGTTTCACCCTCATCATCACCCTTGCCCAGCTGCCTGGCTACGCGGTGGCAGCTTGGCTCATCGAGCTCTGGGGCAGGCGGGTAACCCTTGCGGTATTCCTGCTCGGTTCGGCAGCAGCGGCCGGCCTATATGGAGCAGCAGCTACGGAAGCATTGATCATCCTGGCTGGTTGTCTGCTCTCCTTCTTCAACCTCGGCGCCTGGGGAGCCCTCTATGCCATCGGTCCGGAGCTGTATCCCACTTCACTGCGAGGGCGTGGTACGAGAGCGGCAGCAGGCTTCGGTAGGCTAGCATCCATTGCAGCGCCACTTATTGTCCCGCCACTGCTTGCTGCGGGTGGGACGGCCTGGTTATTTGTTGTATTCGCCGCAGCGTTTGCCATTGCGGCTGTCGCCGCCTTCAGTCTGCCCGAGCAGAAAGGAATAGCGCTTGCTCAGTAGGCTCTCCCTCGCCGCGTGGACGGCCGTTATGGTCGCATTGACCACGCTCAAGCCTTTCTACCAGATCGGCTATTTGTGGAAACCGGAAAATCAGCGTGCACGAGAACTGCGCTGGGTGCCACTGGATGAATTCTCCGGCGGCAGCTGGTTTGGTCCGCTATTTGAGTACGTGGGAAACACAGCCTTCTTTATCCCGTTTGGAATGCTGGTGTTTAGTCTGTGCCGTTCCATTAAAACTACTGCGGCGTGGGGATTTGGCCTGAGCCTAGCGCTGGAGGTGTGCCAATATGCGTTTGCGCTTGGGCGAACGGATATTGACGACCTCATATTTAACACCATAGGCGCACTCATCGGTGCTGTATTGGCACGCCTGTGCGGCGAACGCCTTTTCCCTGTGTGGCGCTGGTTAGCCCTTGCCGCAGCTGCGGTTTTCTTGGTATTGGTCATACTCGGCCCACGATTGGGAGACCCCAACGCGGTGGTGGACCTGTAATTTATCCGTGGGCCATATTGACGAACTTGGAGTAGTGCAGCTGGTGAGCCACCTGCACGGTATCGATCGGGCCGCCACGGTGCTTAGCTAGGATAATATCCGCCTCGCCGGCGCGCTCATTATCGCGGTCCTGGGAATCGGGACGGTAGAGCAGCATGACCATATCGGCGTCCTGCTCCAGCGAGCCAGACTCACGAAGGTCCGCAAGCTGCGGCTTTTTATCCGTACGCGCCTCAGGACCGCGGTTCAGCTGCGAGATCGCGATGAGAGGAACCTCCAGCTCCTTGGCCAGGAGCTTCAGCTGACGGGAGAACTCCGAGACCTCTTGCTGGCGGGACTCTACCTTTTTACCCGAAGACATCAGCTGCAGGTAGTCCAAGACGATGAGATCCAGGCCGTGCTGCTGCTTGAGGCGGCGGGCCTTGGACCGAATTTCCATCATCGTGAGGTTCGGTGAGTCATCGATGAAGAGTGGGGCGTCTTGCACTCGGTTGAGGGTCTCATCGATCTTTGCCCAGTCCTCGGTGGAAACTCGGCCACCGCGCATATCGGCCAGCTTTACCTCTGACTCCGCCGAGAGCAGGCGCATGACAATCTCAGAAGCCGACATCTCAAGGGAGAAGATCACAGAAGACTTACCGTGCTGCAAGGAGCAGGAGCGCATAAAGTCCATGGCCAGGGTTGACTTACCCACACCAGGGCGAGCAGCAACGATGACCATCTGGCCCGCGTGAAGGCCGTTGGTCAACTTATCGAGGTCGATGAAGCCAGTAGGCACGCCTAGCTCCACGCCGCCGGCTTGCTGCAGGGCAGCAAGCTCATCAATGGTCGGGTCAATAAGGTCTCCCAGGACTCGGTAATCTTCTGCCGTCTTGCGCTGGGCTACGGCGAAAACTTCCTGCTGCGCACGGTCCAGCACGGACTCGATTTCTGCGTCTTCGGTGCCGGAAAATCCGAGCTGTACTACGCGTGTGCCGGCATCCACAAGCTTGCGCAATACTGCCTTTTCCGCGACGATTTCGGCGTAGTAGCGAGCGTTTGCAGCCGTGGGCACCGTGGCCAGCAGCGTGTGGAGATAGGGGGCACCGCCAACGCGCTCGAGGTTATTACAGCGGTCGAGCTGGGAGGCCAAAATGACGGCGTCGACGTCCTTGCCCTCGGAATATAGATCCAGCATGGCGCGGTAAATCAACGTGTGCGCCGGATAGTAGAAATCCTCTGGCTCCAGCTCCTCAATGACTTCCATCACCGTATGGGGACTGAGCAACATTGCGCCCAGAACTCCCTGCTCCGCTTCGCGGTCCGCGGGGGGTTGGCGGAATTCGCCATAGCGCTTTGGCTCTTCCTGCTGATAGCGGCGGCGTGGGGCCGGTTCCTCCTCCGGCGGCGGCTCCGGTGGCAGGTGTTCATCATCAAAACTGGCGTTGGTCATGTCTTCCCCCTTGTAGCTATTCGAGCGAGCGAGCGTATCGGAATCTCAGTGTAGTCTAGTGCCCAATCACCACCCCCTGGGCATAACTTCCACAGTTATCCACAGGGCGCTGTGAAAATTGCAGGTCGCGAGAGCCTTTGCCCATATTTGCCCTGCATAGGCCTGTGGATAACTCCAAAACTCTATGACCTGCACAAATCAAAATCCCAGCTCAGAGCATGTTTTCCTAGGTGTGAAAATAGGCACACCTTGCGTCGATAAGCGGCCTGACCTGCGGGTTAATAAAAAGGCCTCCGCGTAAACATAGAGTTAATTTGCCAAAGAGTTATCCACAGAATTCCACAGTTATCCACAGCCCGGTGAAAACGCGTTAAAGGCCCCAAGTTCCTGCCACCTCACATAGCAGGAACTTGAGGCCTAAAGCGTTGCTGTTGTCTTTGGGTCTATATGGACCGTCGTGCGCCTAGTTAGGCAGCAACGACCGAGAAGTTCACCTTGCCGATAACATCAGCGTGCAGCTTCAGCTCGACCTGGTAGTTGCCGGTCTTCTTGACCAGGCCCTTAGGAAGCACAACGATGCGCTTATCCAGCTTGGGGCCACCGGCCTTTGAGACGGCGTTGACAATGTCTTCTGCTTGAACGGAACCGAAGAGCTTACCGGATTCGGAGGTCTTAACCTCTACCTTGACATCCGTCAGCTGCTCGAGCTGGTTGCGGACCTCACGTGCGTGATCCAGGTCGCGAATCTCGCGAGCTTCCTGGGCACGCTTGATGCCCTCAATCTGCTTCTCTGCGCCGCGGGTAGCCACGATGGCCAGGCCGCGAGGAAGCAGGTAGTTACGTCCGTAGCCGTCCTTAACCTCAACAATTTCGCCAGCGGCGCCGAGGTTCTCAACGGCAGCGGTGAGGATCAGCTTCATGATCCCTGCCTTTCAATTGAGTTAGTTGAATAGTTGCGGGTGACAGACTTAGAACGGAGGTTCAGAATCAGCGCCTCCGAAACCACCGGCAGGTGGTGCGGAGTTCCACGGATCCTCAGAAGGAGCCTGGTTCTGCTGCGGCTGATGTTGCTGGCCGCCTCCAAAACCGCCCTGGTTATTGTTATTCGAACGCTGCTGGCCGCCGCCGCCAAAGTTATTGCCGCCCTCACGCGGATTGCGGTTTACCTGAGCGGTGGCGTAGCGCAGAGACGGGCCGACTTCGTCGACGTCAATCTCGAATACGGTGCGGTTATCGCCCTCACGGGTTTGGAAGGAACGCTGCTTCAAGCGGCCGGTAACGATGACGCGCATGCCCTTAGACATGGTCTCGGCAACGTTTTCCGCTGCCTGACGCCATACGTTGCAGGTCAGGAACATAGCTTCGCCGTCTTCCCACTGATTCGTCTGCGAGTTATAGCGACGAGGGGTGGAGGCGACGCGGAAGTTAGCTACTGCCGCACCCGCCGGGGTGAAGCGCAGCTCGGGGTCAGCAACGATGTTGCCTACCACCGTGATATTGGTATCTCCCTGTGCCATGTCTTTACTCCTTATCGGTTACGTGGATTGTGCTTGATCCCAGTATCCGCTACTTGCTGTCGGTGCGCAGAACCTTGGTACGCAGGATGGTGTCGTTCAGGTTCAGACGGCGGTCGAGCTCGGCAACCGAAGTGTGCTCGCACTCCAGGTTGACGACGGCATAAATGCCCTCTTCCTTCTTGTTGATGGGGTATGCAAGACGGCGCTTGCCCCATACATCAAGGTTCTCAACCTTGCCGCCTTCCTGGCGGACGATTTCGAGGAACTTATCCAGGGACGGGGTTACGGTGCGCTCATCCTGATTAGGATCCAGAATGATCATGACTTCGTAGTGACGCACGGACCTCATCACCTCCTATGGTCTAGTAGTTTTCGGCTGCATCACCTTTGCGGATGCAGCAGGAGGGTACGTTGCGTCAGGCAACCCCACTACAGTACCGCAAATGACCGGCGAAAAGAAATCTAACCCGTGGTCGTTGCGGCGAAAAACACAGCCGCAGTCGCCGGAATGATGGTGAGGAAAAGAATGGCCAAAAGCCCCAGCACGATTGGCCCGCGACGATCCTCCCGATTGTGGAAGAGCCAAAAGGCTGCCATCACGCAGAGGAATCCCAAGAAGATGGATGCCATTCCGATATAGGTAACGATCATGCGAATGCTCCTGCCAAGGGGTCGCGGCCAGCGTGCGCATCGCGCACCTTATCCGGGGTCTTGCCGCACATCTGGCGAATAACGAGGACAGCCATGGCCATAATGAGGGCGTCGCGGGAGATAATCGCAACGTCAAGCAGCTCGTGCGGAATACCCTTATTGTCTGTTCCCAGCATGTGCCACATGAGTAGGGGCCACACGAGGGCGTCGACAAGCGCCCAGCTAAAGACCAAGCGCCAGCGTGGCAGGGCTAGAGCCGCGGGCACTACCAGCCACAGCGAATACTGAGGCGACCACACCTTGTTGACTAGTAGGAAGGCTGCCACGATGAGGTAAACCAGCTCGGCCATGCGCGGGGTCCGCGAGCTGCGCAGGCCCAGCACCGCAATCGCCGCACAGAGAGCCAAAAACGCTACCAAGCTGAAGGTATTGAGAAACTCTGGGCTAAAGCTAATCCCAATATTGCGGCTAAGCACCGAATAGATGGTGGTCCACTCCGCACCGCGCTCTTGGTTGAGGCGGAAAAATTCGCGCCATGCCTCCGGATACTTCAGGGCCACCGGCGCGTTGACCACGGTCCAGGTCACGGCTGCGGCGAGCAAAGCGTAGAAAAATTGCGGCCAGCGACGATTGCGAACCGCCAAGACCAGGAACGCCCCCAAGAGAAAGAGCGGCCACAGCTTAAATGAGGTGCCAAGGCCGATGAGAACACCCGCTTCGGCAGGGCGCTTGCGCGCGGCGGCCAGGAGCGCACCTACGGCAAAGGCAATGGAGGGAATATCCCAGTTGCTGAAGGCGTGGATGATGACAAGGGGGCTGGCAGCGACGAGGATAGTGTCCCAGGTACGGTTTCCCACCAGCAGGTAGACCATGTAGAGCACGCCTACCCAGATGCACGCCATGACCAAGGCTGTCAGACCGAAGTACCATCCGGCCTCCGGAATGCCGGCCCACTCAACCAGAGAGTACGTATTGCGGGCAATCCAGCCCATCAACCCCTGGAATAGGCCCGCGAGGACTGGGTACTCCATATAGCGGGTCAGGTCACCCTCTTGCCAAGAATAGGCATAGGGAAAGCCACCTTCATCTAAGCCACGGCCGCCGTAGAGCGGGATGATGTCGTTATAGCAAAAAGAGGTGTATTGGCGGTTGCCCGCCCAATTTAGGCTAATACTCCCGTCATCACCGCGGGTACCGCCGGCGCAATTGGCTTTGGAGAGGAATCCGCAAGCCAGGAATACCCAACCTACGGCGATAATGGCGCGCAGCGGGGTCCACCACTGGGTGCGGCGTACACCGGCAAAACGGCCCCTTGGCCCGCCGAGGAATTCAATTACCCCGCGAGCCAAGGGTTCTGAGGAGGCGGGAATGCGCTGGTGCGGTTTCGCTGTCACTGCCGCCTACCCTAGAAGATCTGCCAAGTCGCTATCGGGGCCGATGAGGTCATCCAACGACGGCGCCTCTGACTGGGCCGGTGCCTGGTCGTTATTACCGCTATTGCCACCATTGCCGCTATTGCCTTTACCGCGCTGCGTATTCGGGGCTGGCTTCGGGCTCTCCGGCTTGTTATCCGGCTGAGTCGTCTTGGTCTCCTCTTCCGGAGCGGCTTGCTCGGTCGGGGCCTCGTAGTACTGGGTATCGTCGGCGCCGCTATCCCAGCTCGGGTCATAGGCTGGGGCGGAGGTTCCGGCGCCCATGGTGCCGAAGCCCACCGGATAGGCAGCCGGGAAGTTCTGGAATTCGGAGTTGGCCAGGGAGCTATCCAGCACGGCCTTCCAGATCTTGGTTGGCGCGCCGGCGCCGTACATGATGCCGCCGTACTGATCGAAGATGGCAGACGTATTATCCGCGGTACCTACCCACACGGCAGTAGCCAACTGCGGAGTAGCACCCACCATCCAAGCGTCCTTGTTATTGCCGGTATCGCCCATCTGGGTGGTACCGGTCTTGGCGGCGGAAACACGGCCACCGGCTAAGGCGCCATTGGACCATGCGGCAACCGGCTCCATGGCTTCGATGACGTTATTTGCCACGTTGGAAGATACGCGGCGCTCCCCGCCATCATCTGGGTGCTCATAAAGCACGTCACCGGCGGCATTTTCTACGCGCTGGACAAAGTGGGGGTTATGCCACACACCTTGGTTTGCCAAGGTGGACATGGCAGTAGCCATATCGAGCGGTCGGGACTGGTACTGGCCCAGCACGATACCTTCGAATGGCTGCTTGCCCTTTTCGGTCAGGGTCTTATCAATTCCGGGCAGGGACTTGGCCACGCCAAGGGCGTGTGCCATGTCCGCAGTATCTTGCGTACCATGCTTGAGATCCGCCTGCAGGCGAAGGAAAGAGGTATTCAGAGACTGCTTGGTAGCTTCACGCAAGCTACACACGCCGCAACCGCTGCCCACGTTGGTTACCAAGTCAGATCCTGGCAGCTGATAAGGTGCAGAAGAGTAATTGGTGTCCAAACCAATTCCCTGCTGCAGGGCGGCGGCTAGCGCCATGATCTTGAATGTTGAGCCCGTCTGCAGTGGAGCGTTAGCATAATCCCAACCATTGGAATCGTGGCCGCCAAAGTATCCGCGGACCGCACCGGTCTTCGGATCGATGGTCACGGAAGCCGCACGCGCATCCTCTTGCAGCGGAGCCATCTGGTCATCGACTGCCTGAATGGTGTTGTTCTGCACATTCATGTCGATGGTGGTGGTAATGCGCAGGCCGCCGGTGGACACCTCGTTCTCGGTGATGCCTACCTCTTCCAATTCGCGGATGACCTGATCCTTGATGTGGCCATTGGCGCCGGGTGCCTCGGTGTAGGCGGAGTACTCAGCTGGGTCGCGGGTCTCTGGAAAGACCATGCCCTCGCGCTGTTCCTGGGTGAGGTCACCCATTCCCACCAGGCCGTCAAGAACGTAGTTCCACCGGTCCTCGGAGCCCTCCTGGTTCACACGTGGGTCGAGGCCGGACGGGGACTGAATGAGACCGGCGAGCATGGCACCTTCCTCCGGAGTGAGATCCTTGGCGTCCTTATCAAAGTAGGCGTTGGACGCCGCCTGGATGCCGTAGGCATTGCGGCCGAAGTACACGGTGTTGAGGTAGGCATTGAGAATATCCTTCTTATCCCACTCATTGGTCATCTTCACCGAGTAGATGAGCTCGCGAATCTTGCGCACGTAGGAGTATTCGTTGCCCACCAGCGTGTTTTTCACATACTGCTGGGTAATGGTGGAACCGCCGCCAGCATCTTCATTGCCGGTTACCTTACCCACCACGGCTCGGCCGAGGCCGGTGAAGGAGAAGCCGGAGTTATCCCAGAAGTCACGGTCCTCCGCGGCCAGCACGGAGTCCTGCACGTATTCCGGGATTTCATCCAGCTTCACGTGGGTGCGGTTGCCTTCCGGCGGCACCAGGCGGGCAAGCTGGGTCTGATTATCGCCCGCGTAGATGGTGGAGACCTGGTTATTGGCTAGGTCCTTGGGCTCCGGAACGGTGTACTGCGAGTATGCGTAAGCAAAAAGTCCTGCGGGCAATGCCACAAAGACCAGTAGGAACGCCAAAACGACCCACGGCCAGATGTGGCGCTTCTTCTTCGCCTGCTTTTTGCTGGGGCGAGCCACCTTAGTGGTCTTGCCGGTAGATTCCTTCTCGGTCACTGATTCGTGTCCTCATTCATCCCTGATCACAAACTAAATAATTGCAGCTTACTGCCTAAGGCGGTGCGCCGGAAACTAACACGCGTTAAAAGCAGTAGCAGAACGCAACAAATGGTTCCACCGGCAACTTCGGCACACTTCCACCTCGTGCACCGTGAACTCCAAGCCCTCGGCCACAAATTCCGCAATTTCTTTTTCACTGCGGGCACTCCCGGCGCGCCTGCCAAGATTTTCCCCATAGACCCAGCGCGTGAGCCGCAAAGGCTCGCCGCACACGGGGCATTCCTTATCCATGGTGCGCCCGTGGTGCTCAGCTGCGGCGCGCAGCAAAAAATCGGCATCGCACACGTCCTCCCGCGTGAGCTGCCCGGCGCGAAATTCGCGCAGGTGGTGGGCGCGCTCCCACTCGTGGGAGAGCACATGCTTATAGGCAAGGGAATTCACCCGGATCATCCTAATTACCTCTTCTTGATCGATCCACATGGTGTTATGCCACCGTAGGGCATAATTTTCGGCTTACTCTTGCGCAGTCACTGACAGCCACAACTCATGGAGTTAAAGGAGTAGACCGTGTCCGAAAAAGTAAAGGTCGCTATCGTGGGCGTCGGCAACTGCGCCACGTCCCTCATTGAAGGCGTGGAGTTTTATCGCAACGCCGCGGCCGATGCAGATATTCCCGGTTTGATGCACGCCCAGTTTGGCCCGTACCACGTAGGCGATGTGGAATTCGTTGCCGCCTTCGACGTGGATGCGGACAAGGTAGGCAAGGACCTAGCGGAGGCTACGCGCAGCTCCCGCAACTGCACCATTTCCATTACCGACGTCCCTGATCTGGGCGTTACCGTGCAGCGCGGTCCTACCCTGGACGGCCTCGGCCGGTACTACCAAGAATCCATCGCGGAATCGGAAGCCCCGCTTGCCGACGTCCCCGCCATACTCCGCCAGTCCGGCGCCGACGTCGTAGTCTCCTACCTGCCGGTGGGCTCTGAAGAAGCGGATAAGTTCTACGCCCAGGCGGCCATCGATGCCGGCTGCGCCTTTGTCAATGCCTTGCCGGTCTTTATTGCTTCTGATCCGGTATGGGCGAAGAAGTTCGAAGACGCCGGGCTGCCCATCGTGGGCGATGACATTAAGTCCCAGGTGGGCGCCACCATTACTCACCGCGTCATGGCGAAGCTCTTTGAAGACCGCGGCGTGCGCTTGGAGCGCACCATGCAGCTCAATGTGGGCGGCAATATGGATTTTAAGAATATGCTCGAGCGCGAGCGCCTGGAATCCAAAAAGATCTCCAAGACGCAGGCCGTAACCTCTAACCTGCACAACTCGCCCATCGCCGGCAAGCGGGAGGACCGCAACGTCCACATCGGGCCTTCCGATTACGTGGAATGGCTCGATGATCGCAAATGGGCCTATGTCCGCTTGGAAGGCTCTGCCTTTGGCGAAGTACCTCTGAACTTGGAGTACAAACTGGAGGTCTGGGACTCGCCTAACTCCGCCGGCATCATCATTGATGCGGTGCGTGCCGCCAAGATTGCTCTCGACCGCGGGGTGGCGGGCCCGGTACTGGCTGCCTCGTCCTACTTGATGAAATCCCCGCCGGTACAAAAGGCCGATGACGTGGCACGCGCCGAGTTAGAAGACTTTATTGCCGGAAACTAATTTTTTAACTTCCGAACTACCGCACAGGGAAAACGGGCTATACAATCGTTTTCTATGACGCAGCAACATGAGGAGAAGGGCCCCGCTCAATCCCCGTCTACGTACGAGGATGCCGTCGAGGTCGCGCGTTCCATCCAGCCGTCGCTCAATAAGCTCATTCTTATTTTCCAGCGCACGGCGGAGGGCTCTTCACTGACCACCTCCCAGGTGTCCATCATGAACCAGCTGCGTATGCGCGGACCGTCGCGCGTTTCCACTATCGCGCAGGCAGAGCTTATCCGCATGCCCACCGCCTCCAACGCGCTCTACCAGCTAGAGCGCCGCGGCTACGTGGAACGCCACCGCGATGAAGAGGACCGCCGCGGCGTCTTGGTAGCACTGACGCAACTAGGCGAATCCGAACTAGCCATCGTCTCGCAGCAGCGCGCTTCCGCCCTAGCAGAAATCATGCGGTGGCTCGAGCCGAAGGATTTGGAGACCGCGAACGACGTTGCCACCGTCATCTCCAAGCTCGCTGATGTCTATCGCCCCACAATGAACGGCGAACAGCGCTAGTTTTACCCGCGGTGATTTCATTTTTCTTGGCCTTAACGTGATAATTGAGAAAACGAAAACCGTAATCTCTCACTAGTTCACCCCGTATGGCAACTGATTCTTCCGATGGGCATCTGCCAGCCTTGAACAAGGGCTCGGCCGATAAACCCCTTCGTATCCTCATTTCTTGGAGCCCTTCTTCCTCCGGCACCGAGGCTCTAGATTGTGCCGCGTGGCTTTCCCGTACCGCCACTACCCAGGTACGGGTCATCTCTACCGTGTTCCAGCCGTGGACTACTACCTCCCTCAGCAAGCTGGGCGGAAAATATAAGAAATGGTTTAAAGCACAAAAGGAGGCCTGCGCGGCCGCTACCCATGCCGCCCTCGATGAAGCCGGCGTACCCCGCAGCTGCTGGGATGATAAGCCTTCCCTCTTGGTCGACGGGCCTTCGCGCCCCCAGCTACTGACGGAGATGGCCAAGAAGTTCCAGGCAGACCTCATCATCTTAGGCCCCAACCAGGCGGCGCCGAAGGGCCGTTTCTTCGCCGGATCTACGGCCGATACCCTGCTGCATTATTCCCCTCAACCATTGGGCTTGGTGCCCCGCAAGGTGAAGCTGTCCAAGCACGGCGTCACCCGCTTCAACTTTGCCATCACCGAACGCAGCCCGCGCGAAGATCATGAGATGCTCGCCGCAGCGGAGCTCGCGAACCGCTGGAACCTGCCGCTGCGCCTGCTTGCCTTCTCGGCAAACGGTCTGCTCAATACGCCGTCCAAGGATAAGCACGATATGGCGCTTAAGCTCACGGCCGAGTGGCTCGAGGATTCCCTTGCAATGCTGGACCGCGCCCGCGATTGCATCCAAGAGCAATTCCCCGAGCTGGATGTCACTTCTGAAATTGGTTCCGGCGCGGGCTGGGGCGGCGCGGTGGATTCGCTCAAGTGGAAGAAGGGCGATCTCATGCTCATGTCCTCCACCCCGCAGGGCCCCATCGCCCGCGTGTTCTTGGGTTCTACCGCCACGGAGCTGCTGCCGCATATTCGGGTGCCTATCTTGGTCCACCCATCCTGCGGTTAGGATTGGGGCATGAGCCTGCGACCAGAGCATCCCGAAAACGATCTGACCTCCGATGCGGATTATGCCAATCTGCGCCGCCCGGAACCGCGGAGCTTTGATGAGCTGGCCGATGAACCGGACCCCTTAGAGGTTGCTGCCGCCAACCGCCGCTCTACCCGCCAGGCCGTCTGGTACATGATCGGTGTTTTGGTTCTCTCCGCGCTTTATGGTTTCGCGGTCGCGCTCGTCACCCGGCTATCGGGTGGTCCATTGTGTGAGGACGGCACCGCCGCGTGGCTCTGCACCGACAGGCAGCGCACCTTCTTTAGCCTGACCACCCCGATCATTCCGTTCTTCGGCATGATCGGCTGCGCCATCATCATGGTGCGCAAGCTGCACCGCTATCTGCGGTGGCGCAGTTGGATGGCCATTTTCTGGGTAATGGCCTGCAATTTCATGCTGTGGACAATTACCGATATCCAGCTGTTCCTCATGGACTCGGCCGCCGCGTAGAAACTTTCCGCCTCCCTATGATCCTCCTGCTTGATAATTACGATTCTTATACCTTCAACCTTGCCCACCTCATCGCGGAGGTAGCCGGACGCGAACCACTCGTCATCGCCGCCGGTGAAGCGGAAGGGCTAGCCGAGCGCGTCCGTGCGGGCGAATTTTCCCACGTGGTGATCTCTCCTGGCCCGGGCACGCCGGAACGCGAAGAGGATTTCGGTGCTGCCCGGGGCATTATCGCCGCCGCGGCCGCGGCAGAGATTCCGGTGCTGGGCGTATGCCTTGGCCACCAGGGGCTAGGTCTGCTAGCCGGAGCCCAGGTATCGCCGGCGCCGCAGCCGCGCCACGGTTTCGTCTCCACCATCCGTCACTCGGGCGAAGGTATCTTTACCGGAATCCCGCAACACTTCGAGGTGGTGCGCTACCACTCCCTGCATATAGAGGAGGCCCCCGGTATCACCGTCCATGCCCGCAGCGAAGACGGCGTCATCCAAGCCCTCAAGGTCGATGGCTTGCCGCACTGGGGCGTGCAATTCCACCCCGAGTCGGTGCTCACGCAATACGGCCGGGATATTATGCGCAACTTCCTGGGCGGGTTCCGCCTGCTCCACCGGGAGGTGCCCGGCGCGGTGGACTGCCCACGGGTCTTTGCCACCCTGCGGGCCGAGGGCAACGATGTCTTCTTCCTCGACTCCGCGGATCCCCGCGGGCGCTATTCCATCCTCGGCGATACCGCGGGCGCGTTGAGTCGCTCTTTCCGCTACCAGCTTGGCGACGCCCCCGATATCCTCACCCTCCTCGACCGCGAGCTCGCCACCCGCATCATCGATGCACCGGCCCTCCCGTTTACCGGCGGGGTCATCGGGTACCTAGGCTACGAGTGCGCCCAGTTAACCCTGCCGATTGAGCTAAACCACCGCTCACCGTGTCCAGATGCCTATTTCGTGCGGCCGCAGTCCTTCATCGTCTATGACCACCACGCAGAAACAGCGCACCTGTGCTGCCTTGCCGGTGACGGCGCCGAGCAATTGCTGAACCGTCTGGAAGCCTCTTTGGCCGCAGAGGAATCACGGTCCAGGGGGGAGGACAGTGGGGCGTCGCTAAGCGCGGGCTCTTGGCGCAGCCCTGGCTACCTGGAGCGGATTAAGCGCGCCCAGGAATTCCTGCACGCCGGCGAGAGCTACGAGGTCTGCCTGACCGATACCTACTCGGCCGCGGCCGAGGGCGAGCTCTATCCCCAACTGCGCTCGCACAATCCCGCCCCCTATGCCGCACACCTCGTCTTCGATGGTGTGGAGGTCTGCAGCGCCTCGCCCGAGCGCTTCCTCACCGTGCGCGGTCGTGAGGTAGAGGCCAAGCCGATTAAGGGCACTATCTCGGCCGACCAGGATCCCGCGCTGCTGACCACGGACCCGAAGACACGGGCCGAAAATCTCATGATCGTTGACCTACTGCGCAACGATCTCTCCCGGGTATGCGAGCCCGGTACCGTGCGCGTGCCAAAGTTGATGCAAGTAGAAAGCTATGCCACCGTCCATCAGTTGGTCTCCACCATTACCGGGCAACTGCGCGCCAGTGCCACCGCGGTCGATGCCCTCCGCGCCACCTTTCCTCCCGGATCGATGACGGGCGCGCCGAAGCTGCGCACCTGCGAGATCATTGACCAACTCGAAACGGGACCGCGCGGTGTGTACTCCGGCGTGGTGGGCTACCTGGGGTTTGACGGTCAATCCGATCTCAGCGTGGTTATCCGCACGGCCGTGCGGGCGGCCGGTGAGGTCACCATCGGCGCCGGCGGGGCCATCGTCCTGGATTCAGATCCGGCCGCCGAGCTGGAGGAGCGCAACCTCAAGGCCCAATCCGTATTGGGGGCGTGGCAATGAGCACCTACCTCTGGCACGAAAGCAGCTTCATTCCAAGCCAAGCCCACCCCGGTCCCTTTGACGTGGCGGACTCTTGGCGGATGCTTGCCAACGCCCACTCCAATGCCCTCCCCCTGCACCTCCAGCGCTTCGAGTCAGTGGCCGGCCCACTTCCCACCGGCTTCGTACCCGCGATGCTGCAGCTTGTGGGCCCCGGCGATCTCTTCCCCCGCATCTCGCTAGCCGGCGGACACCTGCGCCTCGATATTCGCCCCGCACCCCCTGCACGCAGAACCACCCGGCTGACCTATGTGCAAGCCCCAGACCCGCGCACGCAGCCTTTGGTTAAGGGCCCTGACTTCCCAGCGCTGGCAGGCTTCCGCGCCGAATACCAAGCAGACGGTACCGATGACACCGCCATCGTGGATGCCTCCGGCGCCATGGTGGAGACCACCACCGGCGCGCTCGTCGCTTGGAATGGGGATACGCTCATCCTCCCCACCGGACTGGCGCTGCCTAGCATCACGCTGCGCCAAGTTACCCGGCGCGCCTCAGACCTTGGAATTCACACCGAAACGCGCCCCATCACCCTCGAGCTCGCCGCCGAGTGCCCCCTGTGGTTCCTCAACTCGCTCCACGGCATGAGCCCCGTTAGCGAACTACACGCCCCCACCGGTGTCATCCATCCACCGCACAGCCCGCATACCACCGGGTGGCAGCAATGGTGGTGGGGCTGCTTTCGCAGGGAAACGGCGCGCGACTAGCTCTCCTGCTTGGCTAGCTGCGCTGCCACTTCGGCGCAATCCGGCCGACCGCAGTGCTGAGTTTCTACGTGCTGTATGCAGTCATCACAGATGAGTACCTGCTGGCGGCAGGTATCTTCATTGATACAATTGTGGAACGTATTCGTGCCCTTACCGCAGTGCACGCAGTGGCCGAGCTGAATGAAGCCGGGGTCTTGGAGTCCTTGGCCAAACTCGTGGTGCATGCGCTTGTCAAAGACATACATGGAGCCTTCCCACAGGCCATCATTGCCGTACTTTTCGCCGTAGCGCACGATGCCGCCATCGATCTGGTAGACCTCTTTGAAGCCACGGTTCTTCATCAACGAGGACAGGATCTCGCAGCGAATGCCACCGGTGCAATAGGACACCACCGGCTTATCCTTCATCCAGTCATACTTGCCGGACTCGATTTCTTCGATGAAATCATGCGTGGTTTTCACATCGGGCACGACGGCATTTTTAAACTTGCCAATCTCCGCTTCCATGGCGTTGCGGCCGTCAAAGAAGACGACCTCCTCGCCACGTTCTTCTACCAGCTTATTTACCTCTTCTGGCTTGAGGTGCACGCCGCCGTCAACGACGCCGTTTTCATCCACCTTCAGCTCGCCCGGCGCGCCAAAGGCCACGATTTCATCGCGCACCTTGACCGAAAGCCGCGGGAAGTCATCCGCGCCGCCTTCGGACCACTTGAACTGCATGCGCTTAAAGCCGGGGTATTCCTTGGTCTGGCGGACGTAGCGCTTGCAGGCTTCCATATCGCCGCCAACGGTGCCGTTGATGCCGTGCTCGGAAATGAGGATGCGCCCCTTGAGCCCCAAGGACTCGCACAGGGTGCGCTGCCACAGCATGATTGCGGTGGGATCTTCGATGGGGGTAAAGCAGTAATACAGGAGAACTTTGCCAATAGTCACGCCCCAATCTTAGGCCCGCAGCTGCGTAGATCCCCAATCTTGTAGCTCTCCCTTATATGACTGCGGCCCCTCCAGCACAAGCTGAAAGGGCCGAATCTTGAGCATGCGGAAGTTAGCGCTTTTGGTACAGCGCCTTCTTGCGGGCAAAGACTGGGTCAGAGGTCACGAGCACGCCAAGGTTGCGGAAGATTCCCTCATCCACAGAACCCAGGATGGTGGTGGTGTGGACGTCGCAACCAGCAAGTTCCTTGATCTGCTCCAGCGCCTTGCGGGCATTGTCATCCTTCGCCGCAGACACGGACAAGGCGATCAGCACCTCGTCGGTATGCAGGCGTGGATTCTTGGAACCCAGGTGCTTGGTCTTGAGCGTTTGAATCGGCTCGATGGACTCGGGCGACAGCAGGTGGATATCGTCATCGATGCCCGCCAAGTGCTTTAGCGCATTAAGCAGCATAGCTGCAGAACAACCCAGCAATGGCGAGGTGCGGCCGGTGATCATGGTGCCGTCGTGCAGCTGCATAGCGGAGGCAGGTTCACCGGTTTCTTCCGCACGCTGGCGAGCAGGCGCCACCACAGGGCGATCCTCAACCTTGATGCCGGCCTTGGCCATGATGACGGCGGCTCGCTCGGACTGCTCGGTGCCCAAGCCGGCACGCGCCTCTTCCACCTGCGCCTTGAAGTAGCGGCGGATGATTTCTTGTTGGGCGGCGGCACGGCACACGGCGTCATCAGTAATGCAGAAGCCGGCCATATTCACGCCCATGTCCGTTGGAGACTGGTACGGGGTGGTGCCGGTGAGCTTTTCCAAAAGCGTGCGCAGCAGTGGGAACGCTTCCACATCGCGGTTGTAATTCACGGTGGATTCGCCGTGGGCGGACAGGTGGAAGTGGTCAATAATATTGGAATCATTGAGGTCTACCGTGGCGGCCTCATAGGCCAGGTTCACGGGGTGTTCCAGGGGGAGATTCCAGATAGGGAAGGTTTCAAACTTGGCGTATCCGGCGTTATTGCCGCGCTGATGCTCGTGGTAGACCTGCGAAAGCGCAGTAGCCAGCTTGCCGGAGCCGGGGCCCGGCGCGGTGACCACGACGAGGTCGCGGGAGGTTTCCGCAAACTCATTGCGGCCAAAACCTTCTTCGGACACGATGAGGTCCGTATTGGTGGGGTAACCAGGGATAACGCGGTGGCGCGCCACCTTGAGGCCGAGGCGCTCTGCCTTATCGATGAAGGCTTCCGCTTGGGAATTGCCTTCCTCCAGCTGGGTCATGACGACATTTTCTACCAAGAATCCGCGGCTCCGGAAGACGTCCACCAGGCGCAGCAGGTCATCTTCATAAAGGATGCCCAGGTCCGCGCGCACCTTCTGGCGGGAGATATCTTTCGCGTTGATGCAGATGAGGATCTCTACGTCTTCTTTGATGCGCTCCAGCATCGCGATTTTATTGTCTGGGGTGAAGCCGGGCAGCACGCGAGAGGCATGCATATCGTCAAAAAGTTTGCCGCCCATCTCTAGGTAGAGTTTGCCGCCGATTTCCTCGCGGCGGGCATGGATGTGCTTCGACTGCAGCTCGATGTATTTCTCGCGGTCAAAGCCGATTTTTTGCGTCATGATTTGAAAGCCTTCCCCTGAGTTAAATCATTCCGCATTTCGAGTTTACGCTATTGTCACCTCCCGAATAAGTGGGCTGGTTAGCGGCAGGTTTGGCCGAAAATTCTTCCCGGTTAGACTGAGTTCTATGCCTGAAGGTCACGTCATCCACCGCCTAGCTAATAAATTCAACGCCGATTTTCGCGGCATGCCGCTGCGCGTGACCAGCCCGCAGGGGCGCTTCGCAGCGGAGGCGGAGCTTCTCGATGGCGAGCGTATCGAGCTGGCAGAGACCTACGGCAAGCACCTTTTCGTACACTTTAGCGCCCAGGATCCGCGCCATATCCTCTATATTCACTTAGGCCTGATTGGCAAGCTGCGCTTCGAGCCCCGCGAGGAAGTAGGCGGACAGATCCGGGTGCGCATTGATGATGGCGCCGAGGCCGCTAACCTGCGCGGGCCGCAGTTTTGCCGCCTGCTCACTGAAGAGGAGTTCCGCGCACAGCTAGCCAAGGTAGGCCAAGACCCGCTGCGCACGGACGCCGACGTGGAGGCGCTCTGGGCCAAAGTGCATAAATCGCGCCGCAGCATCGGCTCCCTCATGATGGATCAGCACCTTTATGCCGGCGTGGGCAATATCTACCGGGCCGAGACCCTCTTTCGCCACGGCCTCTCCCCTTTCCTCCCGGGCCGGGACGTTTCCCGTGAAACCTTTGACGCCACGTGGGCGGACTTGGTGGATCTCATGGAATACGGAGTGGAGCACGGCCGCATCGATACCGTGCGGCCCGAGCACTCCCCCGAGGCCATGGGCCGCGAACCGCGCAAGGATGACCACGGCGGCGAGGTCTACGTCTATCGCCGCGCCGGCCTACCTTGTTATATCTGCGGCACCCCGGTGGCAGAAAAGGTCATGGAGGGACGCAACCTATTTTGGTGTCCGACCTGCCAACCGGCTCCTTAAAGGCCTATCCTGGCGAACATGCGACATGCCTATAGCGTTGCCGCCGTTCGCGCGGCAGAGCGTTCCCTTCTAGCCCAGCAGAACTTTGACGATGAGCTCATGCGCTTGGCCGCACGAGGCGTGGCGGCCACGGCCGCGAGCATGCTCGGCTCTTATCGGCGCGTAACTATCCTTGTCGGGCCAGGCGGCAACGGCGGCGATGGCCTCTATGCTGGCGCTTTCTTGGCGGAGGTAGGCTATTCAGTAGTGGCTATCCTCGCGGCGGATGCCGCACACGAACCTGCGCTAGACGCATTTGCCACGGCCGGCGGAACCATAGCGCACGACCTAGGAAACGCCGATCTGCTTATCGACGCCGTCGCCGGCCTCGCCTCCACCCGCGGCCTTTCCGGTGCCCCACTGAGGGCCTATACCGAGGCCAAGAAGCGTGGAGTACCGGTATTAGCTGTGGACATTCCTTCGGGCATTAACGCCGATACCGGCGTGGCCGCAGCCGATGCCGTAGAGGCAGACGTGACCATTAGCTTTGGCTGGGCCCGTGCCGGACATATCTTTGCCCCGGCATGCGGTGCGGTGGTGCTCTGCGATCTGCTCCTGCCCGGCGCCCCGCGCTCCTTTGCAGAAGAGCTTTCCGCTACCGCGGAGCCGGTGGGCTATATCGCCAACGAACCCACTATCCCCCTGCCCTACCAGTGGCCGACTGAGCCGGTGCTTTCCGGAGAACAAGGCCTGGTTACCGCCCCGAAGCCGGTGGGCTGCACGGGCCCGATTCTGGATCCGACTCCGGGGGCTCAAAGCACCAAGTACACCGGCGGGGTGACCGCGGTATGTGCTGGCAGCAGCACCTTTCCCGGCGCGGGCATTCTCGCCGCCACAGGCGCGGTGCGCGCCACGCCGTCCATGGTTCGCATCGTGGGCAATGACTCCGTGGTCACGAGCCTGCCGGAGGTAGTGCCCCATGCCAGCGCCCAAGAAAAAGTCCACGCCCAAGCCTGGGTCGTAGGACCAGGGCGAGGCACCGGACCGGAGGCGGCCGCCGAATTGCGCGCCGTGCTAGAACGCGGACTGCCCACGATTATCGACGCCGATGCGCTGACCATGCTTTCTACCTGTGGGGCTCTGCGCGAACTCGTGTGCGATCATCCCTGCGCCGTCCTGACCCCGCATGCCGGGGAATTTGAGCGGCTCTACGCGGCAACTTTCGGCCGCGAACTTGATCTTTCGAAGGGACTCGGGGTGCGCCTGCGCGAGCTTTCCGACGCGCTCGACTGCTTCATCCTGCACAAGGGCCGGATCACCACGGTCACGGCCCCAGGCCAGAAGATTTATGGCATGAACGCTGGGCATTCTTACGCGGCCACCGCCGGTTCTGGTGACGTGCTCTCTGGCATCCTTGGCGCCACGCTCGCGCAAGTGGATGCCGCCGAGGCGGATGCGGAGACGATAATTATGGAAATCCTGCACGCCGCGGCCATCCACCAACACGCGGCAGCCATTGCCGCCCACACCCCGGACGGCTTTGGCCTATGCTCCGCCTCCCAGATTGCCGCAGCCGTGCCGCAGGCAATCGCACGGCTACTAGTAATGCAGCGCTAGCCGAGCGCAGAGACCTTCTCCTGCTCGGAGACGTGGCTGTCCTTGACCTCCACCACGCGGTCAGCGAAGTTCAGCAGGGAGCGGTCGTGGGTCACCAGCACGGTGGCGGTGTTCATCTCCTGGGTGACATCGCGCAAGAGGCGGATGATCTCCTGCGAAAGGTGGGAATCAAGCGCAGAGGTGGGCTCATCGGCCAAGAGCAGGTCCGGTCGCTCCATGAGCGCACGGGCGATATTGACGCGCTGGCGCTGGCCACCGGACAACTGACCCATGCGTCGATTGCCCATTCCTGCCAGGCCGACAAACTCCAATAACTCATCGGCGCGCTGTGGGCGCAGCTTGCGGCCAGCGATATGGTCCATGATCACCAATTGGTCGCGCACATTGAGCGAGGACAGCAGGTTGGCCTGTTGGAAAATGATGGAGCGGGTACCGTCCACGTGCACGGACCCGGAGTCCGGGGTGATGAGGCCTGCGGCTACGGACAGCAGCGTGGACTTGCCGGACCCTGACTCACCCACGATGCCGGTAAGCGTATTGGACTCGGCGATGAGGGAGGCTTCGGCAAGCGCAGTAGTCGTGGTCTGACCGTCCTGGTAGGTCACGGTGGCGTTGCGGATATCAAGAATGGTGGACATGTTAAGCATTTCCTCCAAGGGCATCGAGTGGGTTGGCTTTAGCTACGCGGCGGGTAGCAATAAGGGCGCCGGCCATGCCGAGGGCCCAGATGCCGACCGCGGGAACGGCGATGGTGCGCAGGGAAACATCGAAGGGCACGGTGCCGGAAGCAAGCGCGCCGAGCACCCAACCAACGACGGCGCCCGCAATGGTGCCGGCGGCCAAGATGATGGCGGCTTGTGCCAGGGCATCGCGCAAGAGGTAGCGCACGGTGGCGCCGAGCGCGCGCAGGATGGACAGGTCGCGGGTGCGCTGGATGGTCCATACGGTCAAGAAAGCGACGGTGACCAGCGCGGAGATGCCGTACAAGAAGCCCTGCATGGTAAGCAGCGAGCCGCGCTCAGACTGATAGGCCGCCAAGCCGGAGAAGGACGTGGACACCTTCACGAAGCCTGGAACCTCGTACTTATACAGCGCTGCGGTGCCTAACACGCCTTCTGGAGCATGGCTAATCTGCTGCCAGGACTCGGTGGAGGCCCACACCACCTCGGAGTGGGAGTACATGGTCTCTGGAACGGTGCCCTCCACCGAAAAATCGGTGCCACCTAGGGTGACGGTATCGGCCGCATCGATGGACTCTGGCAGGAGCACGCCCTGCTCCGGGATGGTCTTATCGCTACCCGGAACCTGGGTTCCGGCCGGCAGGCTCAGGACGGCAACGCCGCCGTGCCCCTCCAGCTTGGTCTGCGCTACGCCGAGCGGAATGCCGTCGCTGGCGATATCGCCGGCATGCATCTCGGATTCGCTGAAGGAGGGGTCCTCGGTGGAAAAGGAGATATATGGGTATTCCTTTTCCAGGGACTCCAACGCGGAAGTATTTTGCTTGGACAGGCCCTCCGTCAGGCCGGAGAGCATCACGAGCAGAAGGGTAATGAGCGCAACCGTGCCGCCGATGAGCGCGAAACGTCCGCGCGCTGTGGTGATTTCTCTGATTGCTAGGAACATAGTTGGCGGAATCAAGCGGTGGATGCGCCACGCTTGAATAGTTCGTTAAGTATTTCACGTGGGGTTGCGCCGCCGAGGATTTGTCGGGGTGTTTCGTTGAGCTCATTTTGCACCCACGCGACATGTTCG
>NZ_JASPHV020000026.1:0-27297 GCF_030229435.2 Corynebacterium sp. MSK122
CCCGAACATGTCGCGTGGGTGCAAAATGAGCTCAACGAAACACCCCGACAAATCCTCGGCGGCGCAACCCCACGTGAAATACTTAACGAACTATTCAAGCGTGGCGCATCCACCGCTTGATTCCGCCCACCTACCGTCTCCTTCCCTTTTTACGTTTTGCTAGCCTCGTCGGCATGGACCAAAAGTAAATTTCTAATGTGGTGGGCAAGTTGGAGCAAGGAATTCTTAGCCTGGAAGGCGTCGAAAAGCTGCTGGCTTACCTGGACAGCTTGCATCCGGATGATTTGGCCAGCGTGGATTTGCTCGTTGATCGCATGTTTGAAGACGAACGGAACCAAATATGGGACCTCATGGAATCTCTCAAGGAGTTTCTTGCGGATTTAAAGGAATGCCAGAAGTAATGCAGACGCTTGCGGAAGCAACCATTACCCTTGTAAAGCCCTCCGGACTAAACTTGGCTGACCCCTACGATTCTAGCCAGTACGCCGACCAGGTGTGGCAGATCGGTGAGCTGCTCCAGGCTGCCATTTTTGAACCGCAACTTCTAGCCGGCTATGGAATTGAGGCAATCAAGGCTCAAGATATTTTCCCAGTGGCACAACGCGCAGTTGATGAAGTTCTGCAGCTACTGCCACTTGTTGAGGATTCAAACTACGCCGTGCGTTGGAGTGCCGAGCGCTTGGCGCAGGAACTACCTCATGCAGCTCAACTATCTAAGGTTGACGGGCTGTACTTGGCCCAGTGGCTCTTGGGCATTCTTGAGTCGCCGTATGCGGAACAAATGGATGTTGACCCCGTGCAGTACGAGGAATCTTTAGGGGTGGAGGGCGTGAAGAAGCTCCGCGAGCGGGCGCAGGGTGCGTATGCGAGGCGTCGGTTGGCGGTGCTTTCTGGCTCTGCCGTGGACGTATTTCGTACTCACACGGACGGATACGAGCAGCTGATTCGCGGCCTTTCGGAGATAGGTCAGTTTGAGCTTGCCTATAAGTACTCAGAGAAAGCGATGCTAGCGCTGCCCACGGAGGATACTTTCAATATTGTTACTTTTTGGGCCGCGCTTTCCGACGCCCACTTTCCCGACCGTAGCCCCACCGTCCACCGTCTAGCATTCGATAGTTTTCCAATGCTATCGACTGCGCGTGGCCTTTTCGCTGCGGTAGGGGACACCGCGTCCGTGCTCATCCAGACTCGCTTGCGGGATAAACCATGGGACCTCGCGATGTTCCAGTACTTGTGCCTCGAGGATCCGGAGCGTGCTTGGGCAACAGCCTCGGACGCCGGAATTGAATGGAGCTTGGTAGAACAGCTTCTTCCGGACTTGCCGGACGAGACCATTCCCATTCTAATGCGAATAGTCGAGGAGCAGTTGGAAAACAAGTGTGGTCGCGACCAAGCGTATGAGTTGCTCGGAAAGCTTCAAAAGGTTTCTGAACCAACTTCCTTTGAAGAATTCCTGGGTCGTCTAAAACGGAAGTTTTACGACTGCCCTGAGATTCTTTCCCTGCTTGCTGGCGTCGACGAACTCTAAACAATTCCTTTTACCCCCGCTGGCGGGTGTGGTGCGACTCCGGGGATCCCTGCGGATTTAGGGCACCCTATTCGAACATAAACACCCCCACCAAGGCCTCATGTCCTTCACTCGGGATACTATAAGGGCACCTGTTAGAAAGCACGTACGAATCCTGTTCTTCTCTGTTGGAGTGCCCCGTCCATGACTGTCACACTAAGCCCGCCCGAACCGGATACCACCCTCGACTCCCCAGACACCCTCCTCATCGGCGACCAGTCCGACGCTTACCAGCTAGACGATGGTGATGTGCCGGAAGCGTTCTACACCACCAACGCCCCCGGAAATCACATTGGTAAAGCCGGCACCTATACGCGCAAAACCTCCTGGTTCCTCTACCGCGCCATCCTCCCCCAACTAGACGAGGATGTTGACCTAAGCCTGACCAGCCTTGCCAAAGACCTCGGCATCTCCTACTCGAAGCTCCTCGGATATCTGCGCGCCCACTTCCGCATGCGCCAACTACCCCTAGTCACCGAAGTACAAGGCCAGCACTGGATACTCGACCTTAACAAGCTGCGCATCATCGACCGCGAACTCAACAGGCTTGAAGACAACCCAGACCACCTTGAAGCCATCGACGCCGCACTCGCAGACTTCCTCACCCCCACCACACCCAACCAAACAGTACCCACCGATGCTGATCTGCGCCGATTTATCCGCACCTTCATCGACTGCCACCTGCGCCCCGAAGACAAAGAACAACAACCCCAACCACGACTGCGCATCAACTACAACCCAGATAACACCACCACATTCACACTTACCTGCGATAGCGCCACCGCCACCATCATCGCCCGCCACATCGACGCCCACACCAACCAGGCCGCAACCACCGCCGCACAAGCACTCATCGACCTGATCCTCGAAGACACCCACACCAGCGTCGCCATCAACACATTCACCACCAACCCCAACACCAACCTGGTCTTTCACCCCGGTGCCGGATGGATAAACCTCGACCACGCCCCCACAGACAACACCTTCATCCGCCGACTTAAAGCCGACGAGATAGACTCCTACACCCCCAACACCGACATCCGCGCCTACACCCAAGGACGCGACGCCACCTGCCGCTGGCCCGGCTGCACCGTCCCCGCCACCAGGTGCCAACTCGACCACCGCATCGAATACCACCACGGCGGGCCCACCAGCCCAGACAATCTAGTACACCTCTGCCAACACCACCACAACATCAAAACCGACCGCAGAATCCACTACATCCTCGACCCCATCACCGGCACCATCGCCTGGCTCCACCACGACGGCACCTACCAACTAGACCACGCCACCGGACCACTAGCGACCTCCCAAGCCCACTGGAACCACACCTGGGCCCAATACCTCGCACTACAACAACAACGAATAAAAAGAAATGAAGCGAAGAGATAAACCCCAAGCCCCGCGGATTAATCGCGGTTGCGAGGGCTGCATATTTAGCGCGTAACTCGGTTTCTCGTTGAGAGCTACCGAGCTGTTGAACATGCCTCGTGTGCTCGCAGCACGAGAAAAGACGACGGCCAATTCCTTGTTTCGAGATGGAAGTTTCAGTTAGGTCTGATGAAGGAGGTCTCGGTGAAACAGAGCTATACCCGACGCAGCTAATGCAGCTTTAGAGAACGAGGAGGTCGAACTTCGTAGCCTTTACGTCAGAAAGGCGCTTGCGGGCGCGCTCGAGGCGCTGCCATTCCTCCTGGGGGATGGACTTTCGGGCGATGGTGACGGTTTCGGCGTCGGGGGTGCCCCAAGCAATGGGCATAGGGGTGATTTGCTGCCAGTGGTTGTTGTCCGCGCGGCCGGACACAGCGGCAACGGGAACCTTGGTGCCTACGGTGCGCTGGGTGCCGGGAATGGCGGTCACGGTGCGCAGACACGCAGCCCAGCGGGGAGGAAGAGAAGGATCCACGTTGGTGTTGACCAAGGCGAGCAGGACCATGTCGCGCTCGTTAACCTCAGCGATGACTGCTGGGGCAAGGGGATAGGAGTCATAAAGCTGCTGGGCGGTGCCGACTTTACGGGCGGCGGCAAAGCCGACGATGGCTACCATGATTCCGAAAAGGATCATGCCGAGGCCGATGGTAATGCCCCAGGAAAATCCCCACCAGATGGCCGCGCCGCCGATGATGAGCAGGATGCCCAGCACGAGGCCGGAGATGCGAAGGCGGTTGGAATCGCGCAAGAGCTCGTTGTTGGCCTTGGCAAAGGACTCGTCTACGTCGAACTTGAAGATTTTCATTGTTCTAAGTCTAGTGCGTCGATAAGCCGGTAGGCATATCCCTGCTCGGCGAGGAATCGCTGGCGGTGCACGGCGTAGTCCGCGTCGAGGCTATCGCGCGTGACCAGCGAGTAAAAGAGAGCCTCTTCTTCCTTCGGGCGGAGTAGTCGGCCGAGGCGTTGAGCCTCTTCTTGGCGGGAGCCGAAGGTGCCGGAGACTTGGATGGCCAGGGCGGCCTCGGGAAGATCGATGGAGAAATTGGCCACCTTGGATACGACGAGTACAGGGAGCGTGCCGTCCCGGAATTGTTGGAAGAGGCGCTCGCGCTTGGCGGTGGAGGTGGAGCCGTCGATAACGGGGGCGTCGAGATGCGCGCCGAGTTCTTTGAGCTGGTCGACGTAACCGCCGATGATGAGCGCTTGCTGTGGGTGCCGGGCCAAGATCTTGTCTACCGCATGGAGCTTGGCGGCGGCTTGGGCGGCGATGCGGTAGCGGTCGCGAGGTTGGGCGGTGGCGTACAGCATGCGTTCCTCGGCGTCCATATCCACGCGGACCTCGATGCATTCGGCGGCGGCGATATAGCCGGCCATTTCGAGTTCTTTCCACGGGGCGTCGTAGCGCTTGGGTCCGATGAGGGAGAAGACGTCACCCTCGCGGCCGTCCTCGCGCACGAGGGTGGCGGTAAGTCCTAGCCGACGCCGCGATTGCAGGTCCGAGGTCATGCGGAACACCGGGGCGGGAAGGAGGTGGACCTCGTCGTAGATGATGAGGCCCCAGTCCCGGGAATCGAAGAGCTCGAGGGCCCGGTATTCGCCCTTGGTTTTGCGGGTGACCACCTGGTAGGTGGCGATCGTGATGGGTTTGATTTCCTTCTTTTCGCCAGAGTATTCGCCGATTTCGTTTTCGGTGAGGGTGGTGCGGCGCAGGAGCTCGTCGCGCCACTGTCGGCCGGCGACGGTATTGGTGACCAGGATGAGCGTGGTAGATTCCGCCTTGGCCATCGCAGCCGCGCCGACGATGGTTTTGCCGGCGCCGCACGGCAGTACGACGACGCCCGAGCCGCCGGACCAAAAGGCCTCGGTGGCGTACTGCTGATAATCACGCAGCTGCCAGCCGTCGTGATTGAGGGCGATGGGGTGGGACTCACCATCGACGTAGCCGGCGAGGTCTTCTGCCGGCCAGCCGGCTTTGAGGAGGGCTTGTTTAAGGCGGCCGCGCTCGGAGGGCGGGACGGCGATGGAATGCTCGTCGATGCGCGCGCCGAGGAGTTTTCCGGTAGCGCCGCGGGTAAGTTCTTCGAGGATGGGCGGCTCATCGGACTCGAGGATGAGGCCGTGGGCCGGGTGGGCGTGGAGGCAGACGCGGCCGTAGCGGGACATGGTTTCGGCGACGTCGACAAGCAGGGCTTGGGGGACTGGAAAGCGGGAGTAGTTTTCCAGGACGTCGACGACCTGCTCGGCATCGTGCCCGGCCGCGCGGGCATTCCACAACGCGAGCGGGGTGATGCGGTAAGTGTGCACGTGCTCGGGGGCGCGCTCGAGCTCCGCAAAGGGAGCGAGCGCGGCGCGGGCCTCGGCGGCCTGGGCGTGATCCACCTCGAGCAGGACGGTCTTATCCGACTGCACAATCAATGGTCCATTCATGGCTCCAGCGTAACGGAGGTGATCCGGTGCAAGGGAAACCGGATGGTAGAGCCATCGGCCGCGCGAGCGTCGATTTGCCCGCCCGCCACGGTCAGCGGGGTGACGGTGCGTTTCTTTTCGTTGCCGTTCTTGTCGGCATACCCGATGGTGATCGGCCGGGCAGTGCGCGCGGCGGCGTGGACTATATCGAGGCTGGGCGTGGAAGGCCCGGCGTCGTCGCGCAGGGTGCGCATCGCCTTCGCAATGTCCGGAGAAGTGGTGGCGCGGCGGGCGGTGGGCGTCGGCAGTGTAGCGGGTTCGGGCGCGACGTTAAGGCTGGCGCCGCTTTCGTCCTCAGCAGCGGGAGAGAGTCCGTGCTCGCGCAGGCGCTCCAGTAGGTTGTGCACCGGCAATTGGGACACCGCGACGGTGGGCGCGAGCAGGCGCAAGGGCGCTGCCTTGAGCGCAATCTGGAGGAGCGCCGGGTCCTCGCTGCGCAGGTAGGACAGCGCCGGGCCAGAGCGCAGGGTGCCATGGCGCTTGGCGACGTCCCCGATGTGGAACTCCAGCGTCTGCGGCACCTCCCCGTGGGCGGCGAAAAAGGCCTGGATTTCCTCCCCAGTCATGCCGCGATCCAGACCGCGACGCAGGGAAGCATCCGAGATGCGATAGACGCTGGCCAGGCCGGGAGACTCGAGGTCGGCGACTGATTCGAGCTGCTGGTGGGTCTCCGGATCGAGCGGGCCGGGAACCAATACGGTCATATCCGCTTGGATGAGAAAGTAGTCGACGGTGTCGGGGGTCAGGCGGGCGGCGGCGTCGGGGCCGTCGATAAGCACGCTGGTGGGGCGCTCGAGGGCAATGGCACCGATCCACTCGGCTTCCGCGCGGAGTTCGGCGATGGTCTCGTCCGAAGTGTGGGTGGCAAAGAGCGGAAAGTGGAAGCGTAGGGATTCTTCGAAGGTGGGTTTCCCCCCACGCAGGTAGACCTGCAGGACTTTTTGTCTAAATTCCGGCAGCCGATCATTGGTGTGCGCTAGCGTGCGGCCTTCCCTTGTCCATGGGGAGGCAGTCCAAGCCTCGAGCAGAAGTTGCCATTTTTCTGCGAGGTTCGCATCGAGCCAAGCCTGGGCGAGCTCCGTTGGCGCGAGGAAATTGCCGTCGAAGTTTTTCGGCTCGCCGCGGCTGAGCAGGCGGGCGGTTATGCCCAGGCCGATGAGGCGGCGTAGCTCCTCCTCATCGACGTGGAGAGTTTTGCTCAGGTTGGTGAGCTGGCGAACGCCGACGGTCTTGTCCTTGAGCAGTTCTATCGGCCGCGCGCCTAGGGCGTCAATGACGCGCTGCATGCCGCGCACGGCGGAAAGCCCGGCCGCAGTACCGGCATCATCGGCCTTGGGATCCGGGGCGGGGGATTCGGTGATCCCCTCTATTGGGATTGGGGCGGTGGGCTTGCCGTTGAGCGCCAGGTGTACGGCGCGAGGCAGGCGGACGGTGGTGGCGTCCACGCGCTGGAGCAGCTGCTTGGCGATGAGCCGCGGAATCGGCCGGGCCGGATCCGCATCGATGGCCGCATCCCGCGTGGTGCCCAGGCCATTGGAACGCGACAGGGTCTCGAGAACCTTCCGTTCTTCGTCCGGCAGCTCGGTGATGTCCTCCGGGCTGACCTGGACCTGGTCGAGGAGGGACCAGCCCGTGGGAAGGGCAGGCATGACCTCGGGCGGGATGAGGATGTTGCCGTAGGCCAAGCCGCGCTCCTTGAGCTGGCGGGTGATGTCCGGATTAAGGTCTTCTACTTCTTCGAGTTCTCCTCCGCGGCGCGCGATGGCTTCGATTTCCGCAAGCTGCCGTGCAGTGCAGTTCATGAGCGCCCGCGCGATAGAAGTGCGCAGTAGCAGGCGGGTAGCGAGCGCGGCGATGCTCGGGGGTAGCGGATTGAGCACATCCGGCCGGTTGCGGAGGATGGTGGCCAGCTCTTCTTCCTCAAGGGAGGCGAGCCACGTGCGGAAATGCGGGAGGTGGGAAGACTGAGTCATGATGTCACCCCAGTTTAGTTATCGTTTGAGTTACGTTTTTGCGCAAGGTTTGAAATAATAAGGGCTATGTCGAATGAGAAGAAGGGTCACGTTTCCCCGGCTTGGCCGAAGAACGAAAATCGCGAGCACGCAATCACCGAAATCTCTGCGCCTTTTGCTGGTGCATCCAGCCCCTACGGCGATGATCTGATCTTGCCGATGCCGGCAGAGAAGCTGAACTACGTTCACCCTTATACTCGCATCAATCGCTAGAGTATTTCCCCGCCTTGGTGCGGGGATTTTTCTTTCATACAAAAGGGCCCCTTTGCTACTGCAAAGGGGCCCGTTTATCGCTATGTTTTAGCGGGTGATGTTCTCAATCATCTGCGCAATCGGGTCGATGACGTTGCGGTTGGCAGAGTAGAAGTTGTTGAAGTCGTGGCGGTTAGCCTTGTACAGCTCGGTGAACTGCGGGGGCAGAGCCAGGCCGTAGGAGTTAGCGGCATTCTTGATGGTGTTGTACAGAGCATCAACGGCCAGCTCGTCGGACTTCTGAGCGGCAGCCTGCTTGACCGGAGCCGGTGCCTGGGCCGGAGCCTTAGGAGCAGCGGACGGAGCGGTGCGCGGGGTCGGAGCGGAGTTCAGGCCAAGGGAAGCGGAGCAAGCCGGCCATGCGCCCCAGCCCTGGGAAGCAAGCACGCGCTCGGCGACGACAATCTGCTGCTCGCGGGTAGCCTGGTCAGCGGTAGCAGCGAACTGGCCGCCACCATTGGCCTGCCAGGTCTGCGGGTTGAACTGCAGGCCGCCGTGGTAGCCGTTGCCGGTGTTGATGTGCCAGTTGCCGCCGGCCTCGCACTGTGCCAGACGGTCCCAGTCGGAATCTGGGGCAGCGGATGCGGTCGGTACCATGATGGCAGCGGCGGCGCCGAAGGCGACGGTGCCGGCGGTGAACTTAGCGGCCATACGGTTCTTAGCGGAGTGGCGTCCCATGTAGTTAGTCCTCTCTGTGTGCCCGCATTAAGTGCAAAGAATATGTACCAAAAAGAAAGGGCGGGCGAGGGCAACTTTCTTAACGGCTCTTAAGTGTCTGGGGAAAGCGTAGCGGTTTATAACGAAAGTGTCACGTTATGGGCACTAAATGGGAAAGAAATGGGGCGAATGTGGCGAGTGCAGGGGTATTTGTGCAGGTGAGCGGCGAACAGTGATCTATGCCACATAACGCGGGTGTGTCGCGCTAGCGCGCGACTTCTGTTGTTTTGACCAGGCAGCTAAAATAAAGATTTTCCCCTAGAGAAGAGGTGGGTACCTATGCCTATTGGCAAAGTGAAGTGGTATGACGCCGAGAAAGGTTTCGGTTTCGTCAGCAACCCCGGCGATGAAGACGTCTATGTTGGCCGCAACGTGCTGCCCAAGGGAGTAGAGGAACTGTTCCCCGGCCAGCGCATCGACTTCGATTTCGCGGCCGGGCGCCGCGGTCCGCAGGCGCTGCGGGTCAAGGTATTGGATAAGCCGCGTCGCCGCACGCCGGCCCGCAAGCCGGAAGAGCTCGGCAGCATGGTCTCTGACGTGATGACCTTGCTGGAGTCGCAGATTCAGCCGGTGCTTAATTCCGGCCGCTACCCGGAGCGCAAGACTGGGCGCCAGGTAGCAGAAATCCTCCGCGCAATCGCGAAGGATTTGGATAGCTAATCAGAAGCCTTCGTGGATTCCTCCGCGGAGGCTTCTCGTTCTTTATCGGTCATCGTGGTAAGTGACCACACGGTGGCCAAGGGGGTTTCGTCACCGTTGTCATCGGTGCCGATCATCATGGAGGAAATCTCTACCACCTTGAGGCGGGGGCGCTTGCCGGTAGAGGCCTTGATGGGTTCTACCGAACCGGGGATCGATACCTCGGTGGTCTCGTTTGCGCCGTGCGCGGTTTCATCGTTGGCGGCGGGGTCATCGTAGATGGAAAGAATCTTCCACTCGTGATCGGAGATTTCTTCGGGGATCTCCAGTTTGAGGGTGTCATCATCCCCCACGGTGAGGTTCGGGACCTCGCCTTCCGGGCATTCGGCGCCGGGCTCGCATGCAATGTACGGGGCGACGTCGATGGAATTATCGCCCACGGAGGCGGTGACCTTGATGTCGCGGGGATCGGGACCCGGGCGCTGGTTCCACCAGTTTTGGAAGATCACTACGGCGGCGACGATGACCGCCACGACCACGATGAGGGCCAAGATCTGCAGCAGCGACTTTTTCCTTGCTTCCTTACGGGTTGCCATGGGCCTTTACCTTACTCGAACGTGGAAGAGTTCTTCCCACCGCTTGCCGGTAAGCCAGAACTCCTCGCCTGTGATGTGTGCGATGCCGTTGAGGACATCATCGGGGTCGGTATAGCGGGACTTATCAATTGCGTCGGTGGAGATTATGGCGGTTACTCGGCCGGTGGATGGATCGATGCGGTAGATATTGTCATCCATCCAGACATTGGCGTAGACGGCATCGCCCACGCACTCGAGTTCATTGATGTCTTCGAGGGGCTTTCCCTCTAGGGTGACGTCGGTTGTGGAGCGCTCCGCGAAGGTCTCTGGGTCCATATGCCGCAGGGTCGCGGAGCCATCGGACATGAGGAGATCCTCGCCGGTATTGCACAAGCCCCAGCCCTCGCCCGAGTAGGTGGCGGTATCTACCTGGCGCAGGTCGTGATCGTATTTCAGGGCTTGGCCGGACTTCCAGGTCAGCTGCCAGATGGAATCGCCGGCTTGGGTAATGCCCTCGCCAAAGTAGCGGTTATCCAGGCGCGTTTCGGCCAAGGTTTCGCCGGTTTTGGGGGAGAAGCGCTCTAAACGGGATTCTCCCCATTGGCCGGTGCCCAGGAGCAAGTTGCCGTCCGGATCCGTTTCGAGGCCCTGCGTAAAGGAATTGGGCGGCAGGGAAGCGGTGCCGAGAACCTCGACGGAGAGGTGTTCTACTTCGGGTTCTGCTGGTGTAGAGGAACAGGCGACGAGCGTGCAGGGGAGGAGAATGCAGGCGGCGCGGGAAAGAAACGACATGCACCATATGTACCACCGCGTGCGCTCCATAATGAATAATGAGGGACGTGAGTAAGCGAAAAGCAAATCCATTGATCGATTCCCGCGCCGTGCGCATCGCGCGCGAGGCGTTGGATGAGGTGGGGGAAGGGGGCGTCGGCAAGCATATCGGCGTCGCCGGGATGGGCCGAAACGTTGCTACCCACCGATTTGAAGCAGAAATGCCTGGCTACCCTGGCTGGGAATGGCAGGCGGTGCTCGCCTGCGCGGAAGGATCGCGCTACGTCACCGTCAATGAGGTGGCACTGGTGCCGGGAGGGGAGGCCCTGCAGCCGCCGGAATGGGTGCCCTATGAGGACCGTGTGCGCCCCGGTGACCTTGGCCCCGGAGACCTGATGCCACCGGCCGTGGATGATTCCCGCCTGGACGGGGAAACTTTGTCTAAATCCGGCCTGGAAGACGCCAAGAAGCGCTGGCGCACCGAGTTCGGCCCCAATACGGATATGGCGGCCAAGGCGCGCCTGCAATGCCGCACCTGTGCGTTTTATGTGCAGCTGTTGGACAACTATGGCGTCTGCGCCAATGAGTACTCGGCGGACGGCCGGGTGGTGCACTCGCGCTATGGCTGCGGTGCACATTCGCAGACGCGCGTGCGGGAAGAAAAGACCCCGGAAGTGGCCTTCGATGATGAAAAACCCATCTTCCAGGATTTTGAAATCGAGGATTAAGGCAGCACACTTATGGCGTAAGACTCGCTGTACGTGAAAGGCGCAGGCGTTGAAAGCCACTCTCGATCGCTACTTCCATATCTCTGAACGTGGTTCCTCCATTGGAACCGAGCTACGCGCGGGAACGGTCTCGTTCTTCGCCATGGCCTATATCATCCTCTTGAACCCGCTCATCCTCGGTACTACCGAGGACGCGGAGGGCTACGCGCTGGGCGTGCCACAGGTCGCTGCCGCCACCGCGCTGGTCGCTGGCGTCATGTCCATCCTTTTCGGTGCGATTGCCAAGTACCCCTTCGCCATGGCCGCAGGCTTGGGCATGAATACCTTCGTGGGCGTGAGCATGGTCGCCACGAGCGGGCTGACCTGGCAAGAATCCATGGGCCTGGTGGTCATCGAGGGCATCATCATCGTCCTGCTGGCCATCTCCGGCTTCCGCACCGCCGTCTTTGACGCCATCCCGCAGTCCATGAAGGCGGCGATGGGCGTGGGTATCGGCATGTTCATCGCCATGATTGGCCTCGTGGATGGTGGGTTTGTCACCCGTGTGCCGGACGCCGCGCACACCACCGTGCCGGTGAGCCTGGGTATTAATGGATCGATTTCCACTTGGCCGGCGCTGGTCTTTGTCATTGGCCTCATTATCTGTTCCTTCATGGTCATCCGGAACGTGCCGGGCGGGCTCTTTATAGCCATCGTCCTTACCACCGTCATCGCGTTCATCGTGCAGGCGTTTACCGGCTCTGAGGACTGGGGCATGGCCGCGCCGGTGAAGCCGGAGGCGCTCGGCGGCATTCCGGATCTGTCCATCGTGGGCGATGTGAACCTGGTGGGCGCCTTTACCAAGATCGGCGTCATCTCCACAGTGCTGCTGATTTTTACGCTCTTGCTGACCAACTTCTTCGATGCGATGGGCACCATGACCGGCCTGGGCAAGCAGGGCAAGCTTGTTGACGCCGACGGCAACCTCCCCGACATGAAGAAGGCCCTCGTCGTCGAGGGCTTCGGCGCCGTGGCCGGCGGCCTGGGCTCTGCTTCTTCCAATACCGTCTTTGCGGATTCCTCCGCCGGCATTGCCGATGGTGCGCGCACCGGCCTGGCCAACCTCATGACCGGTGTGCTCTTCCTCGCAGCGATGTTTTTGACGCCGCTGTATGAAATCGTGCCCATCGAGGCCGCCTCCCCGGTGCTGGTCATTGTCGGCGTGATGATGGCCGCGCAGCTGACCGAGATCCGCTGGACCAAGATGGAGATCTCCATCCCCGCCTTCCTCACCATTGTGACCATGCCGTTTACCTATTCCATTGCCAACGGCATCGGCGTGGGCTTCATCTCCTTCGCGCTTATGTCCACCTTTGCCGGCAAGGCCAAGGACGTGCACTGGATCATGTGGCTCTTGGCTGGCCTCTTCGTGATTTTCTTTGGCATGGATCCGATTTCCAATGCCATCGGCTAGCCTAAGGGCATGCTGATTACTGACCCCACAGACCCTCGCCTGGACGATATTCGGAACCTCAACAAATCCGATAAATCCGGCGAGGGTCTCGTCATTGCAGAGGGCCCGCTGGTGGTCTCCCGGCTGGCCGAATCCCGGTTCCCCATGCGCTGCCTCGTGGGCTTTCCCAAGAAGGTAGAGGCCTATATTTCTGAGTATGGCGAGCCGGAATGCCCCATCTACGAGGTCTCCCGCGAGACCCTAGCGGAGGTGGCCGGCTTCGATATGCACCGCGGGCTGGTCGCCGCCGCGGACCGCGCCCCTGAGCCGGAGGTGAGCGAGATCGTGGAATCTGCCCAGACCATCGCCGTGCTCGAGGGCGTGGGTGATCACGAGAATATCGGCGCCATCTTCCGCCACGCCGCAGGCATGGGCGTGGACGCGGTGCTGCTGGGCTCCGGTGCGGCGGATCCGCTCTACCGGCGCTCGGTGCGCGTGTCCATGGGGCACGTGCTGCGCTTGCCCTTTGCTCATTTAGAGGGCGGGTTTACTACCTGGCAGCGTTCCTTGCAGGCGCTTGCCGACGCCTCCTTTACCCTCATTTCCTTAACCCCCAACCCCCAGGCGGTGCACTTGGCCGAGGCCATGCATGGCCTGGATAAGGTGGCGATGCTCGTCGGTGCGGAGGGCCCTGGCCTTACCGAACACGCAATGAAGGCCACCGATATACGCGCACGCATACCGATGGCCCCTGGTACGGATTCTCTTAATGTGGCGACCGCCGCCGCCATTTCTTTTTATGAGCGCCAGCGCTCCTTGAGCGACTTAAACGTCTGAGCGCTCCAATTGCCAATGAGCGAGCCCAAGTGCTTGGCGGTGGAGATGATTTCCTCGCCGGTGGATTCCGGCTCGGCGCTATGATCCTCGTAGTCGTCATAGTCGTTCAGGCCCAGCTTATTGGCCGACTGCGCGGCTAGTTCCCCCACGGTTTGCTTGGGCTTCGGCGGGTCGATCTTTGGCTCTGGGCGGCCATCGACGGCGTAGCCCACAACGTCCAGATCCGGGCCATCATGGCCCACCTCGATGCCGAGCCAGTGTTCCTGGGCTGCCTGCATGATGCCCTGCGGCTCAAAGGGGAGGGAAATCCCGCCGATCGGCTCGTACTTTTCTCCTGCCCAGTAGGGCGCCTCGAAGGGCTCGGGCAGACCGGTGTCCTCGTAGAGGTGCTCGCGGGTAGCGCATAGACAGCGCTTGAGCTCGCCGCCCTCCCACAGGGCGAAGCCGGCATAGCCTTCTTTCTCGTTGCTGGCCAGCGCGATGACGCGCTGGGCGGGCACCGCATTAAGGAGCGTTTCTGGCAGCTGGGAAAGGAGAACAGAATCGCCCTCGCAGACCGTTTGCACCACGGTGATGCCGGGGTAGCCGCCGATGTAGTACTCGTTCGGATCCGTCTGCGCGGAGCGGTTAAGTGGGAATTGCCCAATCGGCGTGACCGGGAAGGTGGGGTCTAGCTGGGCGAGGAATTTCCGCCCAAAACCGCGATCCGCCTTGGGCTCGGTCTTCAACACCTCTTCCGCATTGGGTTGAGAGATATACCAGAGAGTAAGTACTGCGTGAGAGATGTCCACGATTAGTCCCTAGGGCGCTTGGTATTGGAGCGAACACCGAGCAGCACGTCCTCCCAATGCGGGGTGACAGCCTTGCGGCGGCGCTTGGTGGGCTTTTCTTCCGGCGAGGGGTTCTGCAAGAACTCCTCTTCCTCCGGCTCTTCCGGAGGGGTGGTCGGCGCGGTGAGGTCGGTGACGTTGCTCGGCTGATCGCCATCGATAGCTTCGTCATAGCGGCCGCTGCCCAGCGAGGTCAGCGAGCGCACCGGCTGGACGAAATCCGGGTCTGTCAGGTCCGCGGCCACCGAGTTGCGCGCCTCCACCGTGGCAGGCGAGGACATGGACTGCTTGAAGTACCACTCCGCCTCGTTCTCGGACAAGCCGGCCTTCCACGTCACGCGCACGATCCAGGCCTCGCCCTGGTGGCGGTAGGCGTCCCAGCTGGACTCGGAGAGCGAGTGTCCGCGGGCGGCAAAGGCGGTGGCAAGAACCTCCCACAGGGTGAGCTTGGCCGGGCCGTCCTCGCGTACCGGGTGTGCCTGCTTGGCAATCTCCGCGATGCGGTTGCGCTCCAGCATGACCGGGTAGGCGAAGGGCTCGATGCGAGATTCGGTCACGCCCATTTCTTCCGCCAACTCCGCCGCGGAGGTGCCGGCGCGAATGCGGTTTTGGATCTCCGCCGGGCGGATCTTTGTCTCTTCCACCGGTTCCGGTTTGGTGGGCTTGGCCAGGCTGATGGCCGGAGCCGCCGGTTCCTCTTCCGGGGTTTCTACCGGCTCGCCCTGCAGGGCCTCGCGCAGCTCATCGGTGATGGAGAGGAAAAACTCTTCGCCGTCTTCGGTGCGCAGCACCAAAGAGGTTTCGGTCGATTCGCTGTCAACTGGGAACAGCTCGCGCATAATAGGGCGCTCCTTTTGCCTATCGACGGCGGACAAATCTGTGATGCATTCAACTATAACGTGAAAATGCCCCGCAGCCTGCGAGGCGGCGGGGCATGTTGGGGGGTGATGCGTTAATTCGCATCCAAGACATAGTCGATGCATTGGGTTAGTTTGGCGATATCGGCCGGCTCAATAGCCGGGAACATGCCGATGCGCAGTTGGTTACGGCCCAGCTTGCGGTACGGCTCCACGTCTAGGATGCCGTTGGCGCGCAGGGTGGCGGCGAGCGCTGCGGCGTCGACAGACTCTGCGAAGTCGATGGTGCCCACCACGAGCGAGCGGGACGCAGGCTCCGTGACGAAGGGAGTGGTCTCCGGGCGGGATTCGGCCCAGCTATACAGCGTGGTGGAGGATTCCGTAGTGCGCTCAACCATGCCGTCCAGTCCGCCGTTGGCATTCATCCACTGGAGCTGGTTATCCAACATGAGCAGGGTGGCGATTGCCGGGGTGTTATAGGTCTGGTTCTTGCGGGAGTTATCTACTGCCGTCTGCAGGTTGAGGAAGGTGGGGATATAGCGCTCGGAGGCGTTGATTTTCTCAATTCGCTCCAGCGCGGCGGGGGACATGGCGGCGAGCCACAGGCCGCCGTCGGAAGCAAAGCACTTTTGCGGCGAGAAGTAGTAGACGTCCGTATCGGAGATGTGCACGGGCAGACCACCCGCGCCGGAGGTGGCGTCCACGACCACCAACTGCTGATCATTGCGGGGGTGCGGGCGGGTGACTTCTGCCATTGCGCCGGTGGAGGTTTCATTGTGTGCCCAAGCGACGACGTCCGCCTCCGCAGAAAGATCGTGCGGGTCGGGTGCGGTGCCCACTGGGGACTCCACGATGGATGGGGCATCGAGCCAGGGTGCACCCGCGGCGGCCTTGGCAAATTTAGTGGAAAATTCGCCAAAGGTGAGGTGGGCGGAGTGACGTTCAATGAGCCCGAAGGTGGCAGCATCCCAGAAGGCGGTGGCGCCGCCTAGGGAAAGGACAATTTCGTAGCCCTCTGGCAGGGAGAAGAGATCGCTCAAACCTTCTCGCACCGAACCTACGAGGTTCTTTACCGCCGGCTGGCGGTGGGAGGTGCCCATGACTGCGGAGTCAATGGCCGCAAGCTGGTCGGGGCGAACCTTGGAAGGGCCGCAGCCAAAGCGGCCATCGGCAGGCAGGAGGTCGGCAGGCAGCGTAAGTTCGGGTGTGCTCATGCATGTCAGTGTAGAACAGTTCCGGTCGAACGGCAGTTATTTTAGTCGACCCAATCCTGTTGGCGGCGTCACAAAGTTTGCTAAAGTGTGAAGAGGTATCAAGCTAGCTTCCTTAAGTTAGTGCTTAATAGTGACTCTTCACGTAGAGAAAGGAACTTCCGTGGCTTCTGAAGACAACAAGGTAGTGCTCCAGTACCCAGGCGGCGAGTACGAGATGGACATCAAGCAGTCCACCGAGGGTGACTCCGGCTTTGACATTTCCAAGCTCCGTAACGAGACCGGGCTCGTTACCTTCGACCCTGGTTATACCTCCACCGGTTCCACCGAGTCCAAGATCACCTTCATTAATGGTGAAGAGGGTATCCTGCGCCACCGCGGTTACGATATTGCGGACCTGGCGGAAAACGCTTCCTTTAACGAGGTTTCCTACCTGCTGATCAAGGGTCATCTGCCTAACGAGGAAGAGCTCAGCCACTTTAACCGCGAAATCCGCCACCACACCCTGTTGGATGAGGACTTCAAGGCCGCGTTCAATATTTTCCCGCGCAACGCGCACCCAATGGCCGTGCTGGCTTCCTCCCTTAACATTCTTTCCGCGTACTACCAGGATCAGCTTGACCCGCTGGACCCGGAGCAGCTGGATAAGGCCACCGTCCGCCTGCTGGCTAAGGTGCCAATGCTGGCTGCATATGCTTACCGCGCTTCCCAGGGTAAGCCTTATATGTACCCGGATAACAGCCTGAACGCCCGCGAGAACTTCCTGCGCATGATGTTCGGCTACCCAACCGAGGAGTACGAGGTTGACCCGGTTGTAGCTAAGGCCCTGGATAAGCTGCTTATCCTCCATGCTGACCATGAGCAGAACTGCTCCACTTCCACGGTGCGCATGATTGGTTCCGCTCAGGCTAATATGTTTGTCTCCATCGCCGGCGGCATTAACGCTCTGTCCGGCCCGCTGCACGGTGGTGCAAACCAGGCCGTTCTGGAGATGCTGGAAGATATCCAGAACAACCATGATGGTGACGCTACCGACTTCATGAACCGCGTGAAGAATAAGGAAAAGGGCGTTCGCCTCATGGGCTTTGGCCACCGCGTGTACAAGAACTACGACCCACGCGCGGCAATCGTCAAGGAGACTGCCCACGAGATCATCGATCACTTGGGCGGCGACCCAATGCTGGATCTGGCCATGAAGCTGGAAGACATTGCGCTGAATGACGACTACTTCGTCTCCCGCAAGCTCTACCCGAACGTGGACTTCTACACCGGCCTGATCTACCGCGCTATGGGCTTCCCGACGGACTTCTTTACCGTCCTCTTCGCCATCGGCCGCCTGCCAGGCTGGATTGCACAGTACCGCGAGCAGCTGGAGATCAACACCAAGATCAACCGTCCGCGCCAGATTTACACCGGCGAGACTTTGCGCAAGGTTACCCCACGTAACGAGCGCTAAAGCGTCCCGTGGGTTCGCCAAATTAAGCCGAATCGGGTGGTAGCACCTATAATAGGTGCAGCTCGGTTCGGTTTTTAATGCGACCGCACGAACAAACTAGATTTCCCAAGGAGAATAATCCCCATGGATAAGCCTGTTATTGAAGCCCAGTCTGGCCCAGCGCCGACCGACCTTGTTGTAGAAGACATCGTCGTCGGCGACGGTGCTGAGGCACAGCCTGGTGCCGTAGTGGAGGTCCACTACGTCGGCGCTGAATACGAGACCAACCAAGAATTCGATTCCTCGTGGGACCGTGGCCAGTCCATCGAGTTCCCGCTGACCGGTCTCATCGCCGGCTGGCAAGAGGGCATTCCGGGAATGAAGGTGGGCGGTCGCCGCAAGCTCATCATCCCGCCGGAAAAGGCCTACGGCCCCGCCGGTGGCGCGCACCCGCTATCCGGCCGCACCTTGGTCTTTATCATTGACCTCATCCGCGCCGACTAGAAGCGCTCGACCCCAGGGTTCGCCCTGGGGTTTCGTCGTTTTCGGCGCGGTCAGAAAAACTGCGGCACAATGGAGGGCATGACTGTGCCAACCGTAACTTTCAATGATGACCGCGAAATGCCCCAGCTGGGCTTGGGTACGTACAAGCTATATGACGAGGAATGCATCCGCGTCATCCGCGAGGCCATCGATTTGGGCTACCGCCACTTCGATACCGCCACGCTCTACAAGAATGAAGAGGCGGTAGGCACCGCCCTGAAGCAGGCAATGGATGCCGGCGACGTCACCCGCGATGAGCTCTTTATTACCTCCAAGGTATGGCACTCTCACCAGGGGGAGCACAAGGTGGAAGAGGCATTCCAGCAGTCGCTAAAGGATCTGCAGCTGGACTACCTCGACCTGTATCTTATCCACTGGCCATGGCCGCAGGGTGGCCTGTACAACGAGACCTTTGAGGCTATCGCCCGCCTGCAGGGCATGGGTCAGATTGCGTCCATCGGCGTGGCTAATTTCTACGAGGACGTGCTCAAAGACCTAATTTCCACCACCGGCATTTCTCCGGTGCTCAACCAGGTGGAGATCCACCCGGGCTTTACTCAGTCCAGCCTGCGCGCCTTTCACCACGATAATGACATCGTCACCGAGGCATGGGCCCCGTTGGCACGCGGGGTAGTGCTCAATAACCCCGTGATTGAGCAGGCTGCTGCTGACCACGAGGCCACCGAGGGACAGGTTGTCCTGGCTTATCTCATGTCTAAAGACATATCCGTGATCCCGAAGTCCGCGCGCACTGAGCGCCTGAAAGAAAACTTGGCTGCCACCGAGCTAGAGCTCACGGCGGAGGAAGTATCTGCCATTGACGCCCTTGAGGGCCAGGAAGGCTTTGGCCGCATGTTCAATGACCCGCGCGAATTCCCAGGCAACGAAGAGTAACATCAACCGCAGATTAAGCCCCCTCACGGGGGCTTTTTCTTTTGCCAAGCGGCTGTTAACAATCTTTACAAGGGGTAAAAAATTCTTCCTTCGGGGGTAGTTTGCTAAAGATGTTATTCCAGTTCAGTGAAGCCTATGGGGTTAAAAGGGTGGGGGAGTAGAAAGTTTTCTTGGCAGAGTTTACAACCTTGCAGAAAATGTTCTGTAACTTACAGATCAGCGTGGATAGTGAGAAATAACACACTATCTCGTGTGACCTAAGTTCCTCTCACCCAAGGAGACGATGCTCTATGAGTGACGTAGCTGCAACTCCTGTCTCGCGCCGCGAACCCACTGGCAGCGAGTTCATCGCGATGCGCGACTCCGCCGAATTCGGCGAGCTGCGCCGCACCTACCGGAGTTTTACCTTCCCTATGACCGTGGCCTTCTTCGTGTGGTACGTGGTCTACGTTCTTGCCGCCGTGTTTGCCCCTGGCTTTATGGCAATCGAGCTTAGTGGCGGCTGGAACGTCGGGCTGGTTTTCGGCCTAGCCCAGTTCCTCACCACTTTCATTATCACGTGGATCTACGTGAAGTACGCCAATAAGAATATCGAGCCTAAGTCGGCCGCCATCCGTGAAGAGCTGGAGGGCATGTAATGATCACCACCACCCTTGCCGCCGAGACTTCCGCCGGCAATCCCATCTTGAATATCTCTATTTTCGGCATCTTCCTTTTCATCACCATGGCGGTGGTGCTGCGCGCCGGAAAGACCACGAAGAAGGCCTCGGACTTTTATACCGGCGGCGGCACCTTCTCCGGGCGCCAGAACGGCCTGGCCATCTCCGGTGACTACCTCTCCGCCGCCTCCTTCCTAGGCATCGTTGGCGCGGTGGCGCTCAACGGCTACGACGGCTTCTTGTACTCGGTGGGCTTTTTCGTTGCCTGGCTGGTCGCACTCATGCTCGTTGCCGAGCCCATGCGTAACGTCGGCCGCTTTACCATGGCGGACGTCCTGTCCTTCCGCCTGAAGCAAAAGCCCGTGCGCGTGGCGGCGTCTATCGCCACCCTCTTCGTCACGCTTTTCTACCTCATCGCGCAGATGGCCGGCGCCGGCTCCTTGGTTGCGGTACTGCTGGATATCCATGAGTTCAAGTGGCAGGCCCTCGTCGTGGGCATCGTGGGCGTGCTCATGATTGTCTACGTCCTAGTCGGCGGCATGAAGGGCACCACCTACGTGCAGATGATCAAGGCCGTGCTCCTGGTAGCCGGCGTGGTCATCATGTGTTTCTTGGTCTTCATTGCCCTGCGCGGCGGCTTTAGCACCCTGTTTAATAACGCCATCGACATGCACGCCGCTTCCGAGCAGATTAAAGAGAAGGGCTACGAGGCCAAGGACATCATGGCTCCGGGCCTGAAGTACGGCGCCACCACCGCCACCAAGCTGGACTTTATTTCCTTGGGCATTTCCCTGGTGCTCGGCGTGGGCGGCCTGCCGCACGTGCTGATGCGCTTTTACACCGTGCCCACCGCTACCGAGGCGCGCCGCTCCGTTACCTGGGCGATCGTTATTATCGGTGCCTTCTACCTTATGACCCTGGTCCTGGGCTACGGTGCGGCAGCACTGGTGGGTCCGGACCGCATTCTCGACGCCCCGGGCGGCGCCAATGCCGCAGCGCCACTACTCGCGCTCGAGATCGGCGGCTCCATCTTCATGGCGATTATTTCCGCCGTGGCCTTCGCTACCGTGCTCGCCGTGGTTGCTGGCCTGGCCATTACCGCCTCTGCATCCATTGCGCACGACATCTACCACGCGGTTATCCGCAACGGCGAGTCCACCGAGGCTGAGCAGGTCCGCGTCTCCCAGGCCACCGTGGTGGTCCTTGGCATCGTCTCCATCATCTTGGGTATCCTGGCCATGACCCAGAACGTGGCCTTCCTGGTCTCCCTCGCGTTTGCGGTGGCGGCCTCCGCCAACCTGCCGACCATCCTGTACTCCCTGTACTGGCGCCGGTTCAACACCGCGGGCGCGGTGGCCTCCATGTACACCGGCGTGGTGTCCTGCCTGGTGCTTATCTTCTTCTCCCCGGCAGTCTCCGGTTCTGAGACCTCCATGTTCCCAGGCGCGGACTGGGCCATCTTCCCGCTCTCCTCGCCGGGCTTGGTCTCCATTCCGCTGTCCTTCTTCGTTGGCTGGTTGGTCTCCATCATGACCAAGCCGGATAACTTTGAGGAGCTTTCCGCAGAGATGGAAGTTCGCTCCCTTACCGGCGTGGGCGTCGAGGCACCTGTGCAGCATTAATTGCCTAAATAGTGCACTCAACCGGTAACATATATCGACGTGTTTAAAACGTCGTTGAACCGCAAGGCGGCATCAGTTAAGGCTGGTGCCGCTTTGGCCGTATGCATGCTCGCCTTGACCACCACTGCGTGCAGCAATAGCGAGCGTGAAAGCGACGCGCTTGCCGACGCCCCCTCGGAAGCAACAGACACCAACCGCGACGTCCCACCAGAAATCAATGAGTTTCTAGAAGGTGATGAGGGGCGCTCGGTTACCTACATCCGCCTACACGATGGCATGCACATGGGCTCTGCCTCGGAGCACGAGGCTCGCCCGGCGCTCAGCCTCATTAAGCTCTACATCGCCACATACGTTATGGAAAAGGGCGAGTACGAGGACAAATATGAGGCGCTGGACATGATTGCTAGCTCCTCCGATAAGTCCGCCGAAGACCTCTTTGATAAATACCCAGAGTCCATCGACACCATTGCCGATGAATTCAACCTCGAATCCACCAAGGCTGGCGAGCAATGGGGCTATTCGCAAACCTCCACCTATGACGTCGCCAGCTTCATCTCGCAGCTCATTGACCGCGATGAAACCCACCCAGTGCTCGTAGCTATGGCCCATGCCGATCCCATCTCGGAGGATGGCTACCGCCAGGATTACGGCACCGCCAAGCTCTCTAACGTGGTAGGCAGCAAGTGGGGCTGGTCCAATGATAAGTCCATTAACTCCTCGGTCTCCTTTGGTGAGAACTTCGTCGCCGCCGCCTCTATTAACGGCTCCTCCGATGACCTCACCGACTACGTCAAGGACGAGGTGACTGGCAAGAATCTGGGCAAGGCCACCGAGCGCTTCCTCAAGTACAAAGACGGCGAGGACGTCCCACCGGTTGAGACCTCCACCTCGGAGACTTCTACTACCTCCTCCAGTAAGAAGGACAAGGACGAGAAATCCGGCAAGGGCAAGAAGGAAAAGGCCTCGTCCAAGGAGCCCAGTAGCGAATCCACCACGTCCAAAAAGAAGTCCGCAGACAAAAAGAAGGGCTCGGAGAAAACCTCCGAGCCCTCTAAGAAGTAGTACTACCACGCCTTTGCAACCGTTTCTGCGACGATCTTCGCTAGCTGGCGAATCTGATCGTTGCTCAGCGTCTTACCATTAAAGGTCACGCCATTGGCCGTGACCTGCGGCAGTTCCGGTAGCTCTGGGTGCTTGCTCTGTAGTTGCGAGCTCAGCTGATTGACCAAGTCGGACGAGCCATTGCTCGGGGCCTTGGTCTGCGGCTGCGGCTTTGGCTGTGGCTTCTTGGTGGTCGGCTTCTTTGCCGGTGCAGGTGCCGCGGACTTGCCAGGCGTCCACTGGCCCCAGTCTTTGGCGTAGACCTCATTGACGTCAACGATGACGCCGCCAATGGTCTGCTGCTTGCCGTGCGGCAGCTGGTGGATAGTGGTGCGCGGGTGAATCTTGCCATTGGATCCCCAGTCATGCATCCAGAAGTACGTGCCAATGCCGTCCTGGATTGCCCACTCAATGGTGTTGTAGTTACCGTAGATGCCCGTCTGGTAGCCGGCCAGTTCCAGCGTTTTGGAGAATGCCTGCAGGTACGGGCGAATCTGGCGGGTGTACTGCTCACGGGTGGGGTTATCGTCGATGGCGATGTAGATCGGGCGGTTGGTGGGACCGCCTGCCTTCTTGTGTAGCGCAATCGCCTTCGGTGCGTGTACTGCCGCACCTGCTGCGCCTTGCTTCCAATCGGCGGTTTCCGCACGACCAAATTGGTAGACCGACGCCGTGGGCAGACCCGCTGCCGCATTGGCCTTAGTTTCTTTGAGGGTTACCGGCTTGCCGGTCATCCACGCAGCGCCGGGGCGCTTGTCGGAGACGTAGCGAATCGCGCCCATGTGGCCGGCATTCTTAATTGCCTGCGGGGAAGGTACGCCGGCGGAGAAATCAATGATGGTGCCGCGCACCGGTCCGAGTGCCGCTGCATTCGGTGCGGCAGCGCCGATAGCACCTGCGGCCAGCGCGAGAGCGCTGGCCTTAAAAAGGCCGCGACGGGAGAAAGATGGTGACATGTTGAGCTCCTGCAGTAATCACATTTGTCACAGTAGTTAACAACTGCACCATAGCAGCGGGGCTGGGGTCATCCCCGGAGTGAAACCGCATGTCGCGCTTCTATTTCGGGAAACTATTTCGAGTCGTTCCTAAACGCCACTTGAGTGGGATTCTCAACCGTGCGCGATACCGTGCAGTCCTTCTCGTGGGAGATGCGAATCAGGTTGTCCACCATCCTGCGGGCTTGGTTGCCCTCGGGTGTATCTGGGAAAGATAGATCAAAGCCCACGCGAACCTCGGACAGACGCGATGCACCATCTTCGTTGAGGCGGTCACCCTCTACGTGCACGTCAAAAGATTCTGGCTCCGCGCGCCGAGATGTCACCACATCCACGTCCACTGCCGAACACCCCGCGACGGCAGCTAGCAAAAGCTCAACAGGGGAGAGGAGTCCCTCGCCACTGCCAAACTCAATGCTGGCTCCGGCTGAATTGGTAGCGCGGTATACGGCGGTGTCGAGGCGGGTGAGGTCTATGGCGTATTGCTTTATTACTTCAGACATGTGGTCAGTTTAAGGCGAGGGATTAGGGCATTCGAGTGGGCCAGAGCGCACTCATCGGAATGTTCGCCTGTTCAGTGGTGATCTAGAAAGTCTGCGTATCGTGAGCTTCATAAAGGTGATTGCTATTTACGCGACGGAAACCATGTCTGATTGGGACTAAGCCTAACTCACAACTCAGGTAGCTGAAGCTGAGACCTAAGCACCGGGTCGCTTTAAGGTTTTGTTCGTTGGCGCATCTCCAGGCGCCGTTCGATCCAAAGGCGCAATCGAGGTGGTTCCAAGCTTGACCTTGCAGAACATTCAGAAACAGACCGATATTGCGACGTTCGTGGTGCCAAGAGCAGATACATACGTTGACGGGCACCAACAGCCGTTGGAGCCGATTAAGGTCTTAAATGAGAGCGAAGTGCTCTCGGTAGCAATCTGTGATGGGGCTTTGACCTTTGCTCGTGCTGAGGTGCTTGACCACTGCAAACACACTTCAATCGCGCAAGGCTTTCTTGCCTCAGTGAACTACGCCAACACTCAAGGATATAAAGAAGAAGCTGTATTTTTTGATGGTGGAGTGATTACAGGACCAGGCTTGGCTCCGGTGTCATTTACCGCCGCGGTATTGCGCGCGGCGGGCGTTTACCCAGATGATGTCGTGGACGCTTGGCTTCAATTGCATGGCAAAGAACAGAAGCGGCTTGACATTCGGCGCTTCTATTTCTCGGCGCAGGCCTATGAATATTTAGCTACCGAGCCTAATAGTCAACCGACTGGTTGATCGCAGCTTCAACCAGCCCTGCGATTCAAAGCGGGGACGAATGTAGAAAGATGAGTCCTTGGAGTATTTGATTCATCGCTAATCCGGCCGTGGCAGCGGTCGGGAAGGAGATTGACCATGAAATCTTTGTATTGGGCATCCATTTTCTACCTCGTGTTGGGCTTGGGCGCGGGCGTGTTCTACCGCGAATTCACGCGTGCCAATGACTTCCCCGCGGGCGAGTTTACCCAGCTAAGCGTGGCGCACACCCACTTGCTAGCGCTCGGTTTCATGATGAGCCTTATTTTCTTGGTATTGGAGAAGGTCTTCGGCCTGTCGCGCAGCCGCGGTCAGTTCAATGCGTTCTTCTGGCTCTATAACGTCGGCGTGGTCGTCACCGTTGGCGTCATGATCTGGCACGGATGCTTGACCGTCCTGGGGGAGGAGTCCTCTGCAATGATCTCTGGCATCGCTGGTCTCGGACATATCCTCATCACGGTGGGCCTTATCGCCTTCATTGCAGCACTTGGAAATGCCATCAGCGAGACCCAAGCGGCTAAGACTCAAGCAGTAAATGGTGACTAGAAATGAGCAAAGCTTCCACTGAAAACGCCGCGCCGCCGACATGGCGAGACTGGATAAGCCTTGCGATCCTTTCCGTGGGCCTAGGCATCATTGTTTTGGACGGCACCATCGTTGGTGTGGCGCTGCCGACGATTATTACTGATCTTGAGCTGGACCTAACCCAGGCACAATGGGTCAATAGTTTGTATGCGGTCCTACTTGCAGCGCTGTTGTTGTCCACAGGAAAGATTGCCGATAGTTGGGGGCGCAAGCGTGCATTTCTTCTAGGCCTTAGTGTCTTTGTCGTAGGCAGTGTGATGGCAGGGCTATCTGCGTCATCCGGCACCTTGATTTCTGCGCGTGCGGTACAAGCTGTCGGTGCGGCGCTAATCATGCCGTCCACATTGTCGACGGTAAATGCAGTCTTTCGCGGCAAGTATCGTGCTGCAGCCTTCGGCGTGTGGGGTGCGGTCATTTCTGGCGCAGCTGCGGTTGGACCTCTAGCCGGCGGCGCGCTGACACAGTGGGCATCGTGGCACTGGATCTTTTGGGTCAATGTTCCCGTTGGCGTCATCATCGCTATCGGTGCGATCCTTACCGTGCGCGAGACCCGCAGCCCGAAAACGCTTCCAGGCATCGACGTGGACGGCGCGCAGCTGAGTGCTATTGCATTCGGTACCTTGGTCTTCGCAGTCATTGAGGCCCCGGACCTTGGCTGGTGGTCTCCCAAGGCGCCACTGCAGGTCTTCGCTTGGACCTGGCCGGATAGTGCCCCGGTCTCTCCGGTTCCGGTTGCATTGGCTATTTCGGCGCTTGGCTTCGCGCTTTTTATTCGGTGGGAACAGCACCGCAAGCGTCGTCACCGTTCAGCATTGCTGGACTTAGGCCTTTTTAATTACTCCACGTTCTCGTGGGGCAATATCACCGCCGGTGCGGTGGCCATAGGTGAGTTTGCGATCATTTTCATCTTGCCTCTGTACCTGATCAATGCATTAGACTTGAGCGTCATGTCCGCGGGTCTCGTTCTTGCCGCGATGGCAGTGGGTGCGTTCTTCTCTGGCGCAGCGGCACGCCACGTGGCAGCGTGTTTCGGCGCGCCGGGCACGGTGCTTATCGGGCTCGGGCTGGAGGTTGTTGGCGTGCTCATCATGGTTGCGCTTATGGGGCCTAATGCCAGCGGTTGGATCATTGCCTTGCCATTGACGCTTTACGGCTTGGGCTTAGGTTTTGCCTCCGCGCAGCTGACTGGCACGGTGCTCAGCGAGATTCCGGTGAATAGTTCCGGTCAGGCTTCGGCTACTCAGAGTACGGTCCGCCAGGTCGGTTCCGCGCTGGGCACCGCGGTTTCTGGGTCTGTATTTTCCATGGCCCTTGGGCTAACGCTGCCCAAAACGCTGGAGGCGGCCGGCATCATGGGGTCGGGTGCCGATGGCATAGCAGAAGCAACGCGCCAATCAGCTGGTTCCGCTATTGCAGGACTGCGCGCTCAGGGTGGGCATAGTCCCTTTGGCGAGCAGACCAGCGTTGTGGTGCAGGCGCTGAGCGACGGCATGACCGACGCCGCCCGCTACTCCCTTCTTGCTGCGACCGTATTCCTGGCGTTGGGCTTTATTGGTGCGCTACAAGTTCGCCGTGCTGCGAACGAAGGCGAAGCTGCATAGCACGAAAAATTTAAATAACCGGAGGCTCAAGTAAAATCGACCTCTTCGGAGGGACGAACTCAAAGACGAGCTTTGAAACTCGAAAAGTTACCGGCCCGGCGGAAAGCTCACATTGGATACGGGCCTGACCCCTGTTTGGTGGACACCTGATATCCAGCCCGGTTGGGTTGGGAAGAAAGGTAATCTACCACCATGCCTAGGTACTCCGAACAGTTCAAACGTGATGCTGTAGCCCTCTACGAAAACA
>NZ_JASPHV020000027.1:0-19565 GCF_030229435.2 Corynebacterium sp. MSK122
CACTAAGCGACTTCACGAAGCATTGGACTACGCCACCCCACAGGAAGTAGAAACCGAGTACTATCTCACCCAGCCCATCAACACAGGGCCGTAAAAGAAGCGGAACTAAACCCAGGACGCTTCATGCCCCTAGTGGAGACCCCTTTGAGATAACACGTCGCTATCACGGTAGTTAGAGCTCGTTCGGTTCGGTTACGCCGTTCTAGGAGCCATTTAAAGAAGAGTGCCCCGCTACGCAGCTTCGGGATAGAAATATCAAGCGAGCAAACGCGGGTTTCGAGCCTGCGGTGGCGGTAGCCGTTGCGGGTATTAGGCCGTTGAGGAGAGACTGTGGGGTAATCGGCGCCGCAAACACTATCTACTTAAGCCGAGAGGATCTGGTCGATGAAGTTTGTAGCACCTGGCGCATCAAGTCAGGGGAAGCCTGAGTGATCAGTTCTTTCAGATACGCGGTCGGATCGATATGAATAGGGTCAGTGGCCATCGCGGGACACTTCCTTTCGAGGATAGGTAAGAGTTGATTCGAAAGGTACCCGCGGTGGTCGCCTTTATGCGCACCGAAACGAGGCTTCACCCAGGCAACAGATACACCACACTAAAGGACGCAACCGCTACACAACTCGATGCGACTTAAATATGGCCTAACTACCTAGCTCCATCAGGGACATGATGCGCTCGAAATCTTCTTGGTCGCCGAATTCCACGACCATCTTTCCTTTGCGCTTGCCCATGGTCACGGTGACCTTGGTATCGAAGCGATCGGACAGCCGCTCAGCGGAATCGGTGAAGTACTGCGGCTGCGGCGCTGGCTGCTTCTTCCTAGTTTCAGCCGGTTTGCCATCACGCTTGTAGAGGGTGACTGCTTCCTCGGTGGCGCGCACGGACAGCCCCTCCGCGATGATGCGGTTGGCAATGTATTCCATGGCCTCGGCGTCATCCAAGGACAATAGGGCACGCGCGTGGCCGGCAGATAAGGTACCTGCAGCTACGCGCTTTTGTACCTCTACCGGCAGCTTGAGCAGGCGCAGCATATTGGTCACCTGTGGGCGCGAACGGCCAATGCGATCCGCTAGCTCGTTCTGGGTAACACCGAACTCTTCTAGCAGCTGTTGGTAGGCGTGCGCTTCTTCCAAGGGGTTGAGCTGTACGCGGTGAATGTTCTCCAGCAGGGCATCGCGCAGCAGGTTGTCGTCCTTGGTATCGCGCACGATGGCCGGAATCGTGGCCAGGCCCGCCTTGGAGGAAGCACGCCAACGACGCTCACCCATGATGAGCTCGAAGCCACCTTCCACGGATGGACGAACGACCACGGGCTGCAACAGACCAAACTCGCGGATCGAGTGGACGAGCTCGCCGAGTTCATCCTCGTCGAAGACCGTGCGCGGCTGCTTCGGGTTGGGGATGATATCCCCGATGGAAATCTCACGATAGGTCGCACCGATAGGAGCCGGGGTGGCCTGGCGCTTCTTGGAGGACCTAGAGCCAGAACCCTGCTGAATGGTGGGAGCGCCCTTTACGCGCTTGCCTTCACCACCCTTCCGGCCCGGCTGCGGGGTGGAATTACCCAAAATAATATCCGCGGCGGAATCTCCCAGGCGCGGCTTGCGGGTAGGGGCATCAGGACCGGACGGGATGAGTGCGGCTAGGCCTTTGCCAAGGCCGCCTTGCTTCTGTTCTGCCATGAGTTCCTATCCTTCCAATTCCGCGTAAATCTCTGGGCTCACACCAATCGCCCCGGTGGTCGGGTGCGGGCGGTAATCGCCACGCCGGTCAAGCTCGCGTGCCGCCGCAAGGTACGCGCGGGCACCGGTGGACGAGGGCGCGTAATCAATAACCGTAGTACCGTACCCCGGTGCCTCAGAAACGCGCACGGAGCGCGGGATAACATTGGCCAGCACCACGGCGCCAAACTGTTCGCGGACGTTATCTGCCACATCCTCGGCCAAACGTGTACGAGCGTCATACATGGTCAGCAGCACGGCGGAAATATGCAGATCCTCGTTGAGATGCTCGCGAATCATGGAGATATTGCCCAGCAGCTGGCCCACGCCCTCCAGCGCGTAATACTCGCATTGAATCGGGATGATGACCTCTTCAGCGCAGGTCATCGCATTGATGGTGAGCAAGCCAAGTGATGGCGGGCAATCAATGAAGACATATTCAAAACCATGCTCTTCAAGGAAGCCATTATGCAGGGCGTCATAGAGCCGAAATTCGCGGCGTACCAAGGAGACCATTTCGATCTCTGCGCCAGCCAGATCAATGGTGGCGGGGATGCAAAAAAGATTCTCGTTGTGCGAGGAGGCCTGCATAGCCTTCTCGGCGGTGCAGTCTCCGAGGAGCACCTCATAGCTGGAATCGGTGCCAGAATTATGTTCCGCGCCCATGGCCGTGGAGGCGTTTCCCTGCGGGTCGAGGTCGATCACCAGCACTTTTTTGCCCTCTGTGGCTAGCGCTGCGGCCAAGTTGGCGGCGGAGGTGGTTTTGCCTACGCCGCCTTTCTGGTTAGCAATGGTGATAAGGCGCGGATTAGTCATGCCGTCTACTTTAGTTCACGCGCGGGACACGAATGATCGTGGTTCCCTCGATGGTGCTGACCTCGGCCTTTCCACCGCCGGCCTTCTTAATCTCAGCAGCATCGCGTTCCAGTTCCTCGTGTACCGAAGAACCCTTCAGCGCGATCATTTCACCACCCTTGCGCACGAGCGGCAGCGACCATTTCGCCAGCTTGCCCAGCGGTGCGACCGCGCGGGAGGTGACCACGTCTGCTCCTGCCACCGCCTTTTTAATTGGGCCTTCCTCGGCACGGCCACGCAGCACCGTCACGTTGTCTAGGCCTAGCTCTTCTACGACTTCGTTGAGATAGTTATAGCGCTTAAGCAGCGGCTCGATCAGGGTGATCTGCAGGTCCGGGCGTGCAATGGCCAGCGGAATGCCGGGCAATCCGGCCCCCGAGCCGACGTCGATAACCGTGGCACCCTCCGGGATTGCCTGCTTGACGACGGCGCAGTTAATAATGTGCCTCTCCCACAAGCGTGGCACCTCACGGGGGCCTATAAAACCACGAGTGGACCCGTCGGTAGCGAGCGAATCATGGTAAGCCTGCGCGAGGGGCAAGCGGGAGCCGAATACTACTGACGGGTCCATCTCGGACACGATGGGGTTCTCCTCCGTGTTTATTTGTTTTTGCGCTGTTTCTTGGTGCGGTTGTCCTTCTTGCGGGCACCCGGCTTAGGCGCGGAAGTGCGCTTGGCCTCAACCTTAGCGGCTTCCTCCTCTTCTTCCTCGCGGTCCATCTTGGCATAGACGATGCGGGTTTGGAAGAAGGTCCAGACCGTATTGGCCATCATGTAGAACAGCAAACCAATCGGCCAGATGGAGCCGGAGAAGACCAGCATGGCTGGCATGACCCACAGCATCATCTTGGACATCATGGCCATTTGCTGCTGCATCATTTCCGCATTCTGGCCCTGTGGCGCCTGGGTCTTACCAGCGGCACGCCGCTGCTCCTGGCGGTTCAGGCTCATGCGGGCGTTAAAGTGCGTCATGACCGCAATGATGGCAATCATCGGAACGATGATGACAGCTGCCTGGCTGGTAGTGACGCCCTCTACAATCGGCGAGTTCAAGCGCAGGTTGGTCACCAGCGGAACATCAAAGATCTTGGCGTCTAGGAACTGCTGGACCAGTTCCGGCTTAAAGATGTAGTTCGCGGTATTGGCGTTTTCCTCAACGGACATCGGATCGCCACTGGGGTGGCCAATACCACCGGCCACAGCGACGGTGCGGTCGAAGGAGCGCAGAACGTGGAACAAACCAACGAACATTGGAATCTGCACGAAGACCGGCAGGCAGCCGGCCATCGGACGAACGCCGGACTCCTTGTAGACCTTCTGCATTTCCTGCGCGGCCTTGGTTTGGTCATTACCGTACTTCGCGCGGATTTCCTGCACCTTAGGCTGGATTTCCTGCATCTTGCGCGAGGAACGAATTTGGCTAATTGTCGGCTTGACCATTAGTGCCTTAAGCGTCCAGGTCAACAGCACAATGGCCAGAATCCAGGTAATGCCCCAGGCAGGGTCCATTACGAGGGACAGCAGCCAGTGCCAGAACCACAAAACGGCCGAAATTGGCCAGTAAATGAAATTAAGCACGAGTGTTTAATCCTCAATTGTTGTTGGTAACCGGGACCGGATCGAATCCGCCCGGATGCCAGGGGCCGCATTTGCAGACCCTGGCTATTGCCATCGCCGTACCCTTGATTGCGCCGTGTTGAGAAAGCGCCTCTAGGGCATAAGCACTGCATGTCGGCTCGAACCGACAGGTCGATACCATCTTAAGGCCAGAGACATGCTTTTGGTAGAAACGAACCACTTTGACCATTGGTTTGGCCAATTCTCTGGCTGGGGGAATTTCCTCCCCGCGGGAATTTAGATATCCCATTGCTTGCGCAGTGCTTTGGCAAGATCTTTTTCTAATTGCTCACTGCTAGCAGTGGCGCTGGCGGGCAAGGCACGGATGACAACGTCCACGCTGGCAGGCAGCTTGGGAATGAATGTCATGCACACATGGCGAAGCCGCCGGGAGGTGCGGTGGCGAACCACTGCATTCCCGACGGCTTTAGAAACAATCAGCCCAAATCGCGGCCCAGTGGCGGCGATATCGGCTGCCTTGTCCGTACCTGCGTTGTCGCGCGCATGCACGACGACCGTACGAGTGCCCGCCCGGCGACTACCCTTCATCGTGCGCCGAAATTGCGTCGGCGACGTGAGCTTGTGCTGGGCTGGAAGCATAACTTATGCAGTCAGCTTTGCGCGGCCCTTCTTGCGACGAGCTGCAACAATGGCGCGACCTGCACGAGTGCTCATGCGGGTGCGGAAGCCGTGCTTGCGAGCACGACGACGGTTGTTCGGCTGGAACGTGCGCTTACCCTTTGCCACGTTAATTCTCCTTGAAGTTGTGCGTAGGCACACCACCGCGATGCAGCGGCACGCCCACTGATGAATAGATTCCATGAACCTGACGCATCACAGTCTCTCCGGTGCACGGCGAGCCGACGGGCCCAGCCGGTGCGAGGTGACGCTGCCACTTTCACGCGCAACTCTTTGTTGCAATAGACCATGCCAGATTACGTGATTTCTGCCGCTGGGAACAAATCGACACCCGGGTACACCCGAAATTACATAAATGTTTTTTCCTGCAGCTAGAGGGCCAGATTCTGCGCTCTTGCTGCACCTAATCCATCACGCAGTAAGACCCACCCCAACCCACACCCGGGTGGTGAATTTTTCTCGCTAGACACACCCGCCGTGTCGGCGGTAGAACAGAAGAATCAAATTCCACAGCCCAACCGGTCATGTGGATAACTCTAAATCAACGCTTGAGACTTTTGTAGTTTCCGCAGCATAGGGCCATAAACTGACCAATGAAGAGTTATCCACAGTCATGAACTAAGCTGTGAATAACTATTTAATCCACACCTGTGGATAACTCTGTGGAGATCGAGGTGACTCGATAAAAACCGATGTGAAAACCACGGTGGAATCCGCAGTGAAAATTGTTATTCAATGTCCACCCGTCCCCGACTAAATTCCACAAAGGTAGCCTGTTGTGACTGACCCACAAGCGAACCTGCATGCCGTTTGGCGCGCGGTCGTTGATGACCTGCTCGCACAATCCGAGCAACCCAATTCCGAGGTCCCCAGTTTTTCGCACTCACAGCGCCTTTACCTCCAACTAGTTCGCCCCATCATGATGGTTGAGGGCTACACCCTCGTTGCCGCCGAAAACCTGGATGCCAAAAATGTGGTCGAAAATGAGTTGGGCGAGCACATTGCCAAGGCATTAACCCGTCACCTAGGCCGGCCATGTTCCTTTGCGGTTACCCTTGCCACCCCGCAAGAGCCACAGCCACCGGCCGCGGACCCTGCACCACAGGCAACACCCCCTCAACAACAGCAACCGCCTCAAGCGCAACCACTGCAGAACACGGAATCTACCCAGAACTACATTCCGCGCCCGCAGCAAACGGATGCCGCTGCACAGCAGGCCCCTTCTCAGAACAATTGGCAGTCGAGTCACGCCCCTGCAAGCCTGGATGAGCTGGCCCAGCACTATAACCAACAGCAGGCCGAATCCGCGGGAAATTTCTCCGGTGCTGCCACCAATTCTGCCCGCATCCCGCGCGAGGCCCCGGCGCACGATCCCAACCGTGAAACTTCCCTCAATCCGAAGCACACCTTCGATAGCTTCGTGATCGGTTCTTCGAATCGTTTTGCCAATGGTGCCGCTGTGGCTGTGGCCGAGAATCCCGCCCGTGCATACAACCCACTATTTATCTGGGGTGGCTCTGGGCTGGGTAAAACGCACCTTTTGCATGCCGCCGGCAATTACGCCCAGGTACTACATCCGGGTCTGCGCGTGAAGTATGTGTCTTCGGAAGAATTCACGAATGACTATATTAATTCCCTGCGCGATGACCGTCAGGAATCATTCAAGCGGCGCTACCGCAATCTCGACATTTTGATGGTCGATGACATCCAGTTCTTGGAAGGCAAAGAATCCACCCAAGAAGAGTTCTTCCATACTTTCAATGCGCTGCACCAAGCCAATAAGCAGATCATTTTGTCTTCGGACCGCCCACCGAAACAGCTAACCACGCTGGAAGATCGCCTCCGCACCCGCTTTGAAGGCGGTCTTATCACCGATATTCAGCCGCCAGATCTAGAAACGCGTATCGCGATTTTGATGAAGAAGGCGGCCAATGACGGCACCGAAGTGGATCGCTCCGTGCTTGAGCTCATTGCCTCTCGTTTTGAGTCATCCATTCGTGAGCTCGAGGGCGCACTGATTCGCGTTTCGGCCTATTCCTCGTTGGTGAATGAGCCAATCAACGTGGAGATGGCAGAAATCGCACTGCGCGATTTGGCCCCAGATTCCGCCGATCGGCAAATCACCGCTACCTCGATCATGGAGGTCACGGCAGAATTCTTCGATATTGATGTAGAGACTCTGCGCGGGGCTGGCAAAAAGCGTGCGGTGGCGCATGCACGCCAGTTGGCTATGTATCTGTGCCGCGAGCTCACGGAGCTATCCCTTCCCAAGATCGGTGAGCAATTCGGCGGCAAGGATCACACCACCGTTATTTACGCGGATCGCAAGATCCGCAAAGAGATGACTGAAAAGCGCAATACTTACGACGAGATCCAGGCGCTCACCCAGCGCATCAAGAATCGCGGTCGCGCCTAAACTTCTCTACCGCTGCTTCAGCGCCTTCCTTATATAAAGGAGGGCGCTTTTGTCTGCCCTTTGTCACTTCGCGGATTCTGCTCGGACTACTTAAAGGTGAGATCAGAACTACCAGATCAGAGATTCTTGACTGAGACGCCGAAACCTGGTTCAAACCGTCCACACAGCCGCCTACACCTTCGTGTAATTCCACAAAGAACCCAGAAGGTCCGCGAAAAGTACTCCCTTAACTGCGAAAAAGTTATCCACAGCGTTATTCACACTTGTGTAATTCCACCTTTGTAATTCGTAGATCTTACTCACAGTTTTAAATTCCACAGGCTCTATGCTGGGAGAACCACCCTGTGATCAGCGCTGTGTGTAGACCGGTGATCAAATGACAAAACCTGTGGATAAAACGGCGATCCCGTTAGTTGTCCACATTTCGCCCCGATTGATCACAGCAAGATCACAAGAATTGGCACACCCCGGATCTGTGTCCTGAACTTGTCATTTACCTAGTTACCCACAGATCCCACAGCGCTTATTACTACTACTAAATTATTTCTCTGATCTGTATAGAAGAAAGAGGGTGTGTGGAATTCGACCCGGCCTGCCTTCGGCCAGGCGCGGATCGGGCAGGAAAAGATAGAATTACACGTTGTGGCGCACCGCGCCCGATGCGGTAAGTTGGAAGCCAGTCTTTTGTAAGTAACAAATTTCCTACTTGCCCCAGAGGAGCTCTTCGCACCATGGATGAAGCCGTGTCATTTCGCGTGGCCAAAGATGACCTTGCCAACGCCGTAGCGTGGGTTGCTCGTAGCCTGCCGTCGAAGGTCACCCAGCCTGTACTCCGCGCGATGCTGATCACCGCGGATGACAATGGTCTTGAGTTCACTGGCTTCGATTACGAGGTGTCCACCCGCGTCCGAATCGCCGGAATGGTAGATGAACCCGGACAGATCGCGGTAGCCGGCAAGCTCCTCTCTGACATCGTTGCTTCCCTGCCCAATAAGGAAGTGGAGATCTCCCAGGTAGATTCCAAGGCCCTGGTCACTTGTGGTTCTTCCCGCTTTGAGCTGCCACTGATTCCTCTGGATGATTACCCGCAGCTCCCGGTCCTGCCGGAGGTTACCGGCACCATCCAGCCACAGCTCTTCGTCGAGGCCATCCACCAGGTCGCCGCTGCGGCCGGCAAGGATGACACCTTGCCCATGCTCACCGGTGTGCACATGGATATCCGTGGCAAGGACATTGAGATGACGGCAACGGACCGCTTCCGCCTGGCTATGCGCACCTTGGAATGGGAGCCGAAGTCGCCAGATGTAGAAGCGAAACTCTTGGTACCTGCGAAGACCCTGCAGGAAACCGGTCGTTCCTTGGATCCGCACCTAAATATCCCAGTGGAAATCGCTGTGGGAACCGATGACAATATTGGTGCCGATGGTCTCTTTGGCCTGCACGCGGATAATCGCGAGACCACCACGCGCATGCTGGATGCGGACTTCCCTAATGTGCAACCCCTGCTGCCGAAGAACCACACCAATATTGCCTCCATTGAGGTCGCCCCGCTGCAGGAAGCAATTCGCCGCGTGTCTTTGCTGACGGATCGCAACGCGCAGATTCGGATGGAATTCGCCGATGGTCAGGTGACCCTTTCCGCCGGTGCGGATGCTGGTAACGCGACGGAGACCCTGCCGTGTGCGTTCCATGGCCGCGATGAATTCCTCATCGCCTTCAATCCGGGCTACCTCAAGGATGGCTTGGGCGTCATCAATACCGACCGCGTGGTCTTCGGCTTTACCGAGCCTTCGCGCCCAGCCATCATGATCCCAGAACCGGAAGAGCTGCCTGAGGCCGATGAAGATGGCAACTTCCCCACGCCGGAGACCAACTTCACCTACCTGCTCATGCCGGTTCGCCTGCCGGGCTAATGTACGTCAGGGATCTCGATGTTCGGGATTTTCGCTCGTGGCCCGAACTTAATGTGCAGCTAGGGCCGGGGATCACCCTTTTTGTCGGGCGCAATGGCTTTGGCAAAACCAATATCGTCGAGGCCATAGGCTATACCGCCCACCTTTCTTCCCACCGCGTTTCCCACGATGCACCGCTGGTGCGCCAGGGCGCGGACAGCGCGCGGGTATCCATTACCGCGGTGAACCAAGGCCGCGAGCTTACTACCCATTTGCTGATTAAGCCCCACGCGGCCAACCAAGCGCAGATTAATCGCACCCGCCTGCGCAGCCCTCGTGAGTTGCTGGGCGTGGTAAAAACCGTGCTCTTTTCCCCGGAGGACTTGGCCCTGGTGCGCGGGGAGCCGGCCGGGCGCCGCGCCTATCTCGATAGCATCATTGCCTCGCGGACTCCGCGCCTAGCAGGCGTGAAGGCCGACTACGACAAGGTGCTCAAGCAACGCAATGCCCTGCTGAAATCGGCCTCCGGCAGCCTGCGCCGCGGCTATTCCGATAGCGATGGCGCCGCTGCGTTAGCCACCTTGGATACCTGGGATGCGCAGCTCGCCCGGCTCGGCGCCCAGGTGATCGCCGCACGCCTTGCGCTTGTCGACGCCCTCTTGGACCACATCCCCGCCGCCTATTCCGGCCTAGCGCCAGAATCGCGGCCGGCGCACGTGGAGTATAAGTCCACGATCGATACCTCCGATCGCGAGGTGCTAGAGGCCGTGCTGCTCACCGAGTTGGCCGCCGCCCGGCAGCGCGAGATCGAACGCGGCATTTCCCTGGTGGGTCCGCACCGCGACGATCTGGTGCTTAACCTGGGCGATCAGCCGGCCAAGGGCTTTGCCAGCCACGGCGAGACGTGGTCTTATGCCATCGCGCTGCGCCTGGCGGAATTCAACCTCCTGCGCCAAGAGGGAGGATCCGATCCGGTGCTCATCTTGGACGATGTCTTTGCCGAGCTCGATGCCAAGCGCCGCAAGCAGCTGGTTCACTTGGCCGCCGAGGCCGAGCAGGTGCTCATCACCGCGGCCGTGGATGAGGATTTGCCCGGAAACTTGGAACCCATCGTGCGCTACCGCGTGAGCGTAGAAGATACCGAGACCGGTCGCATTTCCAAGCTCAGCGCCGAGGAAGGTGAAGGGAATGAGTGAGGATCAAGGGGGCGTCGGCAAGCAGCGCATCGATCCCGTCACCCAGTACTTCAAGCTGGTCCGGTCCACCTCCAAAAACCCGCCGAAGCTGACCCGCCCGGTGCCGAAGATGCCGGTGCCCTCGCTGGAGAAGGCGCAAAAGCAGGGGTATATGGGCTATCAACGGGGCTTACCCACTGGCCCGGATGGCAGGAAGAAGCGGCGCACCCTGGCCGTGCCGAGCCTGGGATCCCAAATTAACCGCGAGGTGGTCAATCGTGGGTGGGAGCATGATCTGGCTAATGGCTGGGTGATGGGCAATTGGGAGCATCTGGTGGGCGAGCGCATTGCCGCGCATACGCAGCCGCAGCGGATTAAAGACAAGATTGTCTATGTATCCTGCGATAACTCCACCTGGGCAACGGAGCTGCGCTACCTGCAGCGCCAAATCCTGCGGAAAATCTCTGACCGCCTAGGCCCCGATGTCATTGTGGAACTGCGGATTCACGGGCCGAAACAAAGGCGCAATTATGAGGGGCGGCAGTGGGTCAAACCGCAAGGATCACAAGATACATACGGCTAATAGGCTGAGGTTTACTCAGAACTGCACAACGTAAATAACCTCAGAGCGCCCCAGATTCCTATCTCTCACGGGTGTGGGGTGTCTTTCAGTAGGGGGTATCCGTGTAGAATAGTCAAGGTCTTAGAATTAGCTATAGCCAAAAGGAGAGCACGAATCCGTGGCTGAAGAACACGCATATGATGCCGGGTCAATTACGATCCTGGAGGGCCTCGAGGCCGTCCGTAAGCGCCCCGGCATGTACATTGGTTCGACCGGTTCGCGCGGCCTGCACCACCTCATTTGGGAGATCGTTGATAACTCCGTCGATGAGGCCATGGCCGGCTACGCCGACAAAGTAACCGTCAAGCTGCTGGAAGATGGCGGCGTAGAGGTCATCGATAATGGCCGTGGCATCCCGGTAGAAATGCACGCCTCTGGCGCACCTACCGTCCAGGTGGTTATGACCCAGCTGCACGCCGGCGGTAAGTTCGACTCCGACTCCTACGCCGTTTCCGGCGGCCTGCACGGTGTCGGCATTTCCGTGGTGAACGCGCTTTCTACCCGCGTGGAAGCGGAGATTAAGCGCGACGGCAAGCACTGGTACCAAAACTTCCAGAACGCCATCCCAGACGAGCTCGTTGAGGGTGGCAATGCCCGCGGCACGGGCACCAAGATTCGTTTCTGGGCGGACCCGGAAGTTTTTGAAACTACGGAGTACGATTACGACACCATTTCGCGCCGCCTGCAGGAAATGGCCTTCCTGAACAAGGGCCTGAGCATTGAGCTCATTGACGAGCGCGTCACCGAAGAGCAGATCGAACTGGAGGAAATCGCCGATGCAGAATCCGGCGAGACCAGCGCGGATGAAACCTCCTTCGATGATGCCCCGGACGCCGGCGATACCTTCAACGAAGAATCCGGCGAGGCGGAGGACGCTGCGGCAGAAAAGAAGCGCCGCAAGAAGGTAACCTTCCACTACCCGGATGGCTTGACCGACTACGTCAAGTACCTCAATAAGTCCAAGACCGCGATCCACCCGACCATCGTTTCCTTCGATGCTAAGGGCGAGGATCACGAGGTAGAGGTAGCGCTGCAGTGGAACCAGGGCTATAAGCAGTCCGTTCACACCTTTGCCAATACCATCAACACCCACGAGGGCGGCACGCACGAAGAGGGCTTCCGTGCGGCCCTAACTTCCCTGATGAACCGCTACGCCAAGGAGCATAAGCTCCTCAAGGAAAAGGACGGTAACCTCTCCGGCGATGACTGCCGCGAAGGCTTGGCGGCCGTCATTTCCGTCAAGGTGGGTGATCCGCAGTTCGAGGGCCAGACCAAGACCAAGTTGGGCAATTCCGAGATCAAGGGCTTTGTCCAGCGCGCGGTCAACGAGCACGTCAATGACTGGTTCGATGCCAACCCGGCAGAGGCCAAGGCCATCATCAATAAGGCCGTTTCCTCCGCGCATGCCCGCATGGCTGCCCGCAAGGCTCGCGAGATGGTGCGCCGCAAGTCCGCCACCGACCTCGGTGGCCTGCCAGGCAAGCTTGCAGACTGCCGCTCGAAGGATCCGAAGATTTCCGAGCTCTACATCGTGGAGGGTGACTCTGCAGGTGGCTCCGCTAAGGGTGGCCGCGATTCCATGTTCCAGGCCATCCTGCCGCTGCGCGGCAAGATCCTGAACGTGGAGAAGGCCCGCATGGATAAGGTGCTCAAGAATGCCGAGGTCCAGGCGATTATTACCGCGTTGGGTACCGGCATTCACGAGGAATTCGATATCAAGAAGCTGCGCTACGACAAGATCGTGCTTATGGCCGATGCCGACGTTGACGGTCAGCACATTGCTACGCTGCTATTGACCCTGCTCTTCCGCTTCATGCCGCAGCTGGTTGAGGATGGCCACGTGTTCCTGGCTAACCCGCCGCTGTACAAGCTCAAGTGGTCCAAGGGTGCTCCGGGCTATGCTTTTTCCGACGCCGAGCGCGATAAGCTGCTGGCCGAGGGCCTGGAGCAAAACCGCAAGATCAACAAAGATGACGGCATTCAGCGCTACAAGGGTCTGGGCGAGATGAACGCCGCCGAGCTGTGGGAGACCACACTTGACCCGAGCACCCGCATCCTGCGCCGTGTGGACTTGGAAGACGCGCAGCGCGCCGATGAGCTCTTCTCCATCCTCATGGGTGATGATGTCTCGGCTCGCCGCTCCTTCATCACCCGCCGCGCGAAGGACGTCCGCTTCCTGGATATCTAGAGCGCAGCATGAAGCCCACCGTGGAATTTACCGCGGTGGGCTTTAATTGTGGCGTCGGAAAGCGCCGGGCCTAGGCCTGGGAGCTGCGCTGATCCGCTACAGCGAATCCTAGGGAAGCGAGGCACATGGCGAGGATGACGCCGAAGCCGGCAATGATGGACAGCGGCCAGTCCGCGCTTGTGCCGTGCAAGGTGGCAAAAACGATGGCCGTAATAACGGCAAGCCCAATGGCCGTACCAATGCGCTGGCCGGTTTGGAGGACGGCACCGGACGATCCGGCGTAGGCCTGTGGAACGTGCGCCAAGGTGAGCGTTTGGTTGGGGGAGATGACCGAGCCTTGGCCGCCGCCAACAAAGGCCAGCGAAAGGACCATCCACCATTCGCTGGCTCCCCACTGCTCGGTGGCCCAGATAAGCGCAATTGTGGCCACCAGACCGAAGATGGTCACCAGCATGCCAAGTACCACGACCTTGCGCCCATAAACGGAAACGGATCGGCCGGCCAGTGTGGCAGATATGGAGCTCAACAAGGCAGCCGGAATGCCTACGGATCCGGCAGCCAGGGCGGAGTGTCCGAGTCCGCTTTGGAAGTAGAGTGCCACGAGCACCCAAATGCTGGTAATACCCATAAACCACAAGGTGGCGATGATGGTGCCATTGCGAAAGCTTGGGGTAGAAAAGATAGTGAGATCCACCATTGGCGGATGGCCGGTGGCCTTGTGGCGGCGCTCCCACAGCACCCATCCCACAAGGAGGACGGCGCCCAGTAGTAGGAGCCACCACACGGCCGGGGAAGCGGACGATTCCATGAAGGGGAAGAGGATGGCCCACACTGCAGCACCGAGAATCACCGCACCGATGGGATCCAGGGTGGCAAGGGCCTTGAAGGTGCCCAGTTTATTGCCATTTTCATCGCGCACGCGGGAAAAGAGCGGCCGCGGAAACCACAGTAATCCTAAGATGATGGCAATAAGGCCGACGGGGAAATTGACCAGCATGGTCAGCCGCCAACCTAGGTCCGCGCCGCCGAGGCGAATGAGCAGGCCGCCCAGTACCGGTCCGATAGCCACAGCGATGCCTACCGTGGAGCCAAAGTAGCCGAAGGCGCGGGCGCGTTCCGGACCGCGGAAGTACTGCTGGATCATTCCCACGCCCTGCGGATTGAGTAGCCCAGCGCCTATGCCTTGGATAAAGCGGGCGGTGTTGAGTGCCTCCGCGTTGGGGGCAAAGCCGGCGACGGCGGCGCTGAGGGAATAGATAGCAATGCCTGCTAGAAAGATGCCGCCGCGGCCGAAGAGATCTCCGGCACGGCCGGCCGCCACAAGGATGACACCAAAGGTGAGCGCATAGCCGGAGAGTACCCATTGCACATCGGACTCAGAGGCTCCCAGGCCCGATTGAATAGAGGGCAGGGCTACGTTCACGATGGACACGCTCAGCAGGGACATGAAGAGCGCCGTGAGCAAAACGATAAGCACCCGCCAGCGGGCGGGATCTTGGCCGGCGGGGTACTCGGTCTGGTTAGCTGCGGAAGTAGTCACTTCCACACTTATACTCTGCGGTTTGATTTAGGTTCAAGCGTGCGGAGGCTACATGTGCTTTTGCAGCACGCGGCCGAAATCCGGGACCGCAGGGGTGAGGAATTTCGAGGCCTTACCGCGCAAGGAGTTATAAGGCTTAGACAGCGCGGGGGAGTTAATCTGCTGGGCGTGCTTATCGGCCACCGACATAATGGAATCGCTCACCTGGGCGCTGCGCGGCTCCAGGAAGGAACCGAAATCCTGCTCGGAACTTTCCGAAAATTCCTGCCAGTGCGGATCCAGGGCATCCAGGACATCCGGCAACACGCGGCCTAGGGCCTTGGTAATGATGGCGGAGTCGACCTTCTTGGCGGCGGCGACGGCGCCCTTCAGCGCCATGCCGGTAATGCCCGATTGCTTGGCGACGACCCCCTCAACCAGCTCGCCGCAATCGCTAATCACCGCAGTGCGCTGCGGACCTGACATAAGTTCAGAAAGATGTGCCATGCTGCACCACCTTACGCGAGTTAGGCGGGCTGGCCCGGCAGGCCAGGGAGGGTGGCCTGAATGGCAGCAATCTGATCGGCGATCTGGCCTAAGCCAGCATCGCGGGCAGCTTTCTCCAGATCCACGTTAGGGAAGTATAGGGCCACGGCACCGGCCAGCGCGGTGACGCCAGCAGCCGCTGCGGTGGTGATCAAAGTGAGATCCAGCTGGGAAGAACCGGTAGAGGAACCACCGGCCTCGCCCGGCTGAAAGTCCGGATTTACGTTCTCCTGCCAGGAATCGGCATCAGCGGCGGTGGCGGTAGGAGCAGTGACGGCGGTGGCAGCTAGCGCCACGGCGGTCAGGCTCGAGGCGGCAATCTTCTTGAAGCGGGACATGGTGGTAGTTACTTTCTTGGGTCACTATCCCCCAGTAACTTAGGTAACTTCTTTAACGCTTAGGTAGACGCGTGCGCTGAACTTTGCAAACTCTGCGTTATACCCGCTTAGCGCCGGCACGCGGGCTAAGACCTCCGCCATGGAACGGGCAGCATCGCGGTGGCTGTCGTGGATGGCTATTCCTTCTAACTTGGCGGTGCTGGCCGCCGCCGCGGCCGCCAGGGCGGCGAAGTTGGTGATGCGAACGTTAAAGCGTGCACAAAACTCTTGTGCCAAGAGGTAGAGCTGCTCCGTGCTCATGACTACCTAAGGCTGCGAGGGCCGGGCACGGCGGATTTCCGCCTCCAGCTCAGCGCGGCCGGGGAGGAGGGCGCGGGCGGTGGACTGCACGTGGGCGTCGGCAAGCGTGCGGGCTGCAGCCGCAACGATGGCGCGCACCACCGCCTCGTGCTTGGAGGTGCCCTGCGCGGAGGCCAGCAGCGTCAGCGCGTGATCCTGTTCGTCCGTAAGCCGCAATGTCATCGCCATACCTCAAGTGATACCAGGGTGATACCACTCGTGCGGCAATTCGAGTCCTGAAAGGCGCTAGAGGGTAGAATTTGGGGTTATGAGTGACAATAACGACGATCTTTTTGATCGCATATTTCCCATTGACATTAATGAGGAGATGGAGTCGAGTTATATCGACTACGCCATGTCCGTCATCGTCGGCCGTGCCCTGCCGGAGGTGCGCGATGGCCTGAAACCGGTGCACCGCCGTATCCTCTACGCGATGTTCGATTCCGGTTACCGCCCGGAGCGCGGCTACGTGAAGTCCGCCCGCCCGGTCTCGGACACCATGGGTCAGTTCCACCCGCACGGTGACTCCGCCATCTATGACACCTTGGTGCGTCTGGCCCAGTCCTGGAACATGCGCTATCCGCTGGTAGATGGTCAGGGTAACTTCGGCTCCCGCGGTAACGATGGCCCGGCAGCAATGCGTTATACGGAGTGTAAGCTCACCCCGCTGGCCATGGAGATGGTGCGCGATATCCGCGAGAACACCGTGGACTTCTCGCCCAACTACGATGGCAAGACCAGTGAGCCAGACGTCCTGCCGTCCCGCGTTCCGAACCTGCTCATGAACGGTTCTGGCGGCATTGCCGTGGGTATGGCCACCAATATCCCGCCGCATAACCTCAATGAGCTGGCCGAGGCCATCTACTGGATGCTGGATAACCCAGACGCCGATGAAGAGGCTGCGCTGGAAGCCTGCATGGAACGCGTCAAGGGCCCGGATTTCCCCACCGCTGGCCTCATTGTGGGCGATCAGGGCATCAAGGATGCCTACACCACCGGCCGCGGTTCCATCCGCATGCGCGGTGTGACCTCCATCGAGGAGTCTGGATCCCGCCAAACCATCGTGATCACCGAGCTGCCGTTCCAGGTCAACCCGGATAACCTCATCTCCAATATCGCGGAGTCCGTGGCCAGCGGCAAGATTGCGGGCATTTCCAAGATTGAGGATGAGTCCTCCGACCGCGTGGGCATGCGCATCGTGGTCACCCTTAAGCGCGACGCCGTGGCTCGCGTGGTGCTCAATAACCTCTACAAGCACTCCCAGCTGCAGACCTCCTTCGGCGCCAACATGCTCTCCATCGTTGACGGCGTGCCGCGCACCCTCCGCCTGGATCAGATGCTGCGCTACTACGTGGAGCACCAGATTGAGGTCATCGTTCGCCGTACCCAGTACCGCTTGAACGAGGCCGAGAAGCGCGCCCACATCTTGCGCGGTTTGGTCAAGGCCCTGGATATGCTGGATGAGGTCATCGCCCTTATTCGTCGTTCGCCCACCGTGGACGAGGCGCGCGAAGGCTTGAAGGAGCTTCTCGACGTCGACGATATCCAGGCCGATGCCATCCTCGCCATGCAGCTGCGCAAGCTGGCTGCACTGGAGCGCCAGAAGATCATCGACGAGTTGGCCGAGATCGAGCGCGAAATCGCCGACCTGAAGGATATCCTCGCCCGCGAGGAGCGCCAGCGCCAGATTGTCCACGATGAGCTGGCAGAGATCGTCGATAAGTATGGCGATGAACGCCGCACCGAAATTATTCCGGCGACCGGCGATGTCACCGACGAGGACCTCATCGCCCGCGAGAACGTCGTGGTCACCATTACCTCCACCGGCTACGCTAAGCGCACCAAGGTGGATTCCTATAAGGCGCAAAAGCGCGGCGGCAAGGGCGTGCGCGGCGCTGAGCTCAAGCAGGACGATATTGTGAAGAACTTCTTCGTCTGCTCCACGCACGACTGGATCTTGTTCTTTACCAACTTCGGCCGCGTCTACCGCCTCAAGGCCTATGAGCTGCCAGAGGGCGGTCGCGCCGCACGCGGCCAGCACGTGGCTAACCTACTGGAATTCCAGCCGGAAGAAAAGATCGCGCAGGTCATTCAGATTCAGTCCTACGAGGACGCTCCTTACCTGGTCCTCGCCACCCAGCAGGGCCGCGTGAAGAAGTCCCGCCTGACCGATTACGAGTCCGCACGTTCCGCTGGCCTTATCGCCATCAACCTCAATGAGGGCGATGCGCTCATCGGCGCACAGCTCGTCTCCGAGGGCGATGACATCCTGCTTACCTCCGAGCAGGGCCAGGCTATCCGCTTTACTGCCGACGACGACCAGCTGCGCCCCATGGGCCGCGCTACCGCCGGTGTGAAGGGCATGCGCTTCCGCGGCGATGACCAGCTGCTATCCATGTCCGTGGTCCACGATGGCGAGTTCCTTCTGGTCGCCACCTCTGGTGGTTACGGCAAGCGCACCGCCATTGAGGAATACACCCCGCAGGGCCGCGGCGGCTTGGGTGTTATGACCTTCAAGTACACCCCGAAGCGCGGCAAGCTCATCGGCGCCATCTCCGTCGATGAGGATGACGAGATCTTCGCCATCACCTCCGCCGGCGGCGTCATCCGCACCGAGGTGGACCAGATTCGTCCGTCCTCCCGTGCGACCATGGGCGTGCGCTTGGTGAACCTGGCTGACGATGTCGAATTGCTTGCCATCGACCGCAACGTCGAAGAAGATGGTGAGGAAGACGCTCAGGCTGTAGCCAAGGGCGAAAAGACCGTGGATGAGGTCCAGCAGGAGCACAAGGCTGGCGATGCTTCCAAGGATGAGGAGTAATTAATGGCACGACGAGACGTAACGATTACGCGAATCTCGCCCACCTCCGCGTTCCGCGTTGGTCTGGCATTGTCACTCGTCGGACTCATCGCCTGGATGCTGGCCGTATGCTTGCTCTACATCGGCCTGAACCAGGTGGGCATTTGGGAATCGCTCAATAGCCTCGTCGGCGGCGTGGGCGGCGGATTCGAGGTCACCTTCGGTGTCATCATCTCCGCCTCCGCGCTCATCGGCGTTATTTTCGCCGTTCTCCTTACGTTGCTGGCACCACTGATGGCGGTTATTTACAACGCCATCGTGGACGTCTTTGGCGGCCTGCGGGTCGACCTAGACAACCGCTAGCGCCTCTCTCGCCATAGCGGATGCCGGCACCTTCGGGTGCCGGCATTTTCCTTTCTTCAGCAGGAATCTTTCTCCTTTGTTTGATGGCGTAAAATGCTCATTGAGCAGGCGATTTGTATAAATCCGGGGATAGTATGTAGAGTTAATTCTCGTTCCGCACAAGGGCCTATAGCTCAGTCGGTTAGAGCGCATCGCTGATAACGATGAGGTCGCTGGTTCGATTCCAGCTAGGCCCACCACGGAACAATGGGGCATTAGCTCAATTGGTAGAGCATCTGCTTTGCAAGCAGAAGGTCAGGAGTTCGATTCTCCTATGCTCCACAGCATGAAGTCCGGCTTCCTCTTCGGAGGGGCCGGACATTTTTTATTTCCGCGGTCGTTCCCAAGCGCGGGTTAAGGGTCAAAAAGGGGTTAAGGGTCAAAATGTGTGTCTGGCTCGGCGTGTCGCGGGGGTTAGATTTGGCCTTTTTGAATGCCGATTGAGTGGGTGTAGTCGGTGTCGATAGCGTTGTCGTAGAGGGCTGGGCGTCCTGTT
>NZ_JASPHV020000028.1:0-19539 GCF_030229435.2 Corynebacterium sp. MSK122
ATTGCGGTACAGGGTCGGAACTAACATGGAAGACAGATCACGCTGAAGGCACATGAGGAGATCATGGCCAGTCAAGAAGTGGGTCATTCCACGTGGTTCCGATCCTGTATTCCCATTATCAGCGTCAAGTTGTTTGTGTGTGGGGTTAGGTTTATAGGTATTTGTCGAAGCTGTCGGGGTAGGCCACGGCCATTTGGTTGATGGCTTGTTTCCAGCCGGAAACTCTGGCTCCTTCCGTGAGTCTGCCGGTTGTCGCTGAGACTCGTTTGCCCTGCTTTGCCCTCTTGACAGCTCGTTTGTCCTCGGTGTTGCAGATCATCAACCACAACGTCTTCATCGCTGATTCATCGTTGGTGAACTGCACCCTGTTGCGGGTAGCTTTCCGCAGTTCATTGTTGAATGATTCAATCGAATTCGTCGTATAGATTACTTTTCTCGCTGCCGGTGGGAACTGCAGAAACGGTACGAAACGTTGCCAAGCATCACGCCACACCTTGACTGAACGGGGATACTTTTCTCCCAATTCAGAAGCTCCAAATTCGTCTAAGGCAGCACGGGCTGTGGACTCGTCCGTGGCGGTGTAAATCTTTTTCAACGCGGCCGATACGCCCGGCGATCCCTGTAGGCTACCCATCGGTTAGCTGCGCGAATCAGGTGCACGATACAGGTTTGCACCATAGAGTTCGGCCACGTTGCTTCAACTGCTTCTGGCAGGCCTTTAAACCCGTCACAGCAGACGATAAAGACGTCCTTGACCCCACGGTTAGAAAGATTGGCGCATACCTGCGCCCAAAATGAAGCGCCTTCTTCTTTGGCAATCCACAATCCCAAAATGTGCTTGATACCGTCGAGATCCACGCCGATTGCCATGTACGCACTCTTGTTGACTACTCGGCCGCCGTCGCGGACTTTAATGCGCAACGCGTCCAGGAAAATGACTGGGTAGAACTCGTCTAGCTGGCGGTTTTGCCAGACCATGACCTCATCGAGCAGGGTGTCAGTAACCGCAGAAATCGTCTCATGGGAAATATCAACACGCATCGCCGTTGCCATATGGTGCTGGATGTCCCTAATTGTCATCCCACCGGCCTACAAGCTGACGATCATGTCATCAACATCAGTCAAGCGCCTAGAACCTTTAGGGACCATAGTCGGCAAGAATGTTCCAGCCCTATTCCTCGGCACATCAACGGTGACTGGCCCGTAGTTAGAATCCACAGTCTCTGGATACGACCCGTTGCGGTGATTGTCTGTTTTAGCTGCAGCTTTGCCGCTCCTGTCGCCAGACTCGTAGCCCAGGTGGGCATCCATTTCAGCGTTGAGGCCTCTGGTAATCGAGGCCTGTAACATGCCGCGAACCAGGTCATTAGCATCCGTTGTGGACGTGTCTAGGTCGTCAATCAGCTTCGCGATGTCAGGGTTAGCAAGAAGCTTCTTTTCAATCGCATCAATCTTGGCCTTATCAGCCGACTCTCGTCTCGCCACAGTAGTCAATCTGGTCGATCTCCTCATGCAGGTTAGGTACCCACACACAAACCATCAGACACTCTCTATTCCGAGGCCACTCCGGCCGCATGGGCCGCGCACAACAAGGACCGCGATAAGCTGCAGGACATTAGCCGTGAGATGCTCGGCAGCGCCCTCGACTTGGTCATGGCAGCTGGTCATCCGTTCTACGACAATGACCACCAAAAGGTCGATACTCCGGATTACAGCTTCATGTATGAGGAGGACTACGCCAAGCTTTCCGCTGGCGAGACCGACTGGAACTACTTTGAGTCCAACGATGACTTCAAGAAGATGGCGGAAGGCGACGTCAAGCCGGACCAGAAGTACTGGGGTATCGCACAGGTAGGATCCACCTTGCAGAACTCCCGCTCTGGCGAGGCGAAGGAGCCGTACTCTGATCCGCTTAACGACGTCGTGGATCTCCCCACCATGACCACCGGCGCACTCAACGCACTGGGTCAGAATGAGGATGGATTCTCCGTCATGATCGAGGGTGGTGCCATCGGCTGGGCCGGACACGGCAATAACCCGGTGCGTGACATCGAAGAGACCCAGGACTTCAACAAATCGGTCGATGCCGCCGTCAAGTGGGTAGAGGAGAATTCTTCGTGGGAGGAGACCCTGCTGGTTGTTACCGCAGACCACGAAACCGGCTATCTCTCCGGTGCGAACGAGGCTCGGACTGAGGATAACCCTGAGGCGGATAACCGCTTCAACGCTATGGAAGGTGAGAAGGGCAAGGTTGCTCGCCACGGTTGGTACTCCGGTCAGCACACCAACCAGTTGGTGCCGTTCTTCTTCAAGGGCGCCGGCTCCGAGGACATCATGGCCCGTATCTCTGGGACCGATTTGGTCCGCGGTGATTACATTGACAACACCCTGGTAGCCAACTTGACCTTTGATGAGTGGTGGAACGATGGCACCGGCCAAGCAGACGACCCAGAGCAGTCAGAAGACGCTGCCAACCCGTCCGATGACGCCGGCAAGGAAGGCAGCAGCAAGGGCTTTGCTGCTGGACTAGCTACGGGTCTGGGAATTCTGGGCGCCGTGGTCGGCGGCCTCGGCTTCCTAGCTACGCAGATGGGCGTGCTTAGCATTGACTTGAAGCCCATTTATGAGCAGCTCAAGCGCGTGGGCCTGCGCTAAACAGCATCAGGCACACCGCCTTACCTAAAGGCCCTGCTCTTCGCCGTGGAAGTGAAGGGCAGGACCTTTTCTTAGCGCTGGGAAATGGGGGTCGGCTGGATCTTCCACACCTCGTTCGCGTAGTCCGCGATGGTTCGGTCCGAGGAGAAACGACCGGAATAACAGATATTTAGCCACGCCTTCTTTGCCCACGCAAGCTCGTCCTCTTTATACTCCGCGGCCATGCGGTCGCGGGTCTCGCGGTAGTCGGCGAAGTCACCTAGGACGTAGTACTGGTCTTGGGCGTGCTCCCCGAAGCCGTCGAGAAGCGAGGCGCGCAGATCGCCGAAGATACCGGCATTGTCTGCGCCCAGGGTGCCGTCGACAAGCGCATCCAGTACGCGGGCCAAGCCTGGCACGCTCTGGTAAAGCTCGCCCGGGTTGTACTCTGCGCGCAGCTGCGGCAACTCCTCATTGCGGGCGCCGAAGATATAAGCGTTGTCCTCGCCAACCGCCTCGACGATTTCTACGTTTGCTCCATCCATGGTGCCCAAGGTCAGGGCACCATTCATCATGAACTTCATATTGGACGTGCCGGAGGCTTCCTTGCCAGCCACAGAAATCTGCTCGGAGATATCAGCGGCTGGGATGATGTGCTCGGCGGGGGAGACGTTGTAATTCTCTACGAAGACGACGCGGATGATGTCCTTGGTGTCCGGGTCGTTATTGACTAGGTCTGCGATGGTGTTGATGAGCTTAATAATCGCCTTGGCGCGGTCGTAGCCCGGTGCGGCCTTGGCACCAAAGATGAAAGTACGCTTCGGCACGGTTTCGCCCTCGTCCTTGATGCGGAAGTAGAGGTCAAGGACGTAGAGGGCGTTCATCAGCTGGCGCTTGTACTCGTGCAGGCGCTTAATCTGCACGTCAAAGATGGAATCAGGGTCGATTTCAGCGCCTTGGTGGACGTTTACCCACTGCGCAAAGTCGCGCTTATTGGCCTGCTTGATCGCGATCAGTTCTCGTAGTAGGTCAGCATCGTCGGCCTTATCGGCGAGTCTGGCTAGCTGGGTGAGGTCAGTAACCCACGCATCGGAACCAGCCTGCTGGGTGAGCAGTTCTGCCAGGCGGGGGTTGCACATCTTCAGCCAGCGGCGCGGGGTGACGCCATTTGTCTTATTATTGAATTTTTCTGGCCAGAGCTCATGCCATTCGGACAGCGTATCGGCCTTGATAATTTCGGTATGCAGGGCAGCGACACCGTTAATGGAGTAAGCGGCGTAGCAGGCGATCCAGGCCATGTGAACCTGTCCGTTGGACACCGGCGCCATGTAGTCAATGCGACCCTGATCCAGGCCGCGATGGGCCATATCTTCGCGGAAGCGGCGATCGATTTCTTCCACCAACTGCCAGATGCGCCAGAACAGCTTTTGGAAGATGGACACTTCCCAGCTCTCCAGTGCCTCCGCGAGCACGGTGTGGTTGGTGTAGGCGAAGGTCTCGGTGACGATCTTCCACGCCGCATCCCAGCTCAGACCATGGTCATCGAGCAATATGCGCAAGAGCTCTGGGATGGCGAGCACTGGGTGAGTGTCATTGAGCTGGATGGAGTTGTACTGTGCAAAACCGGTGAGGTCCTCGCCGTGCTGGGCAATGTAGTTATCCACCATGGTCTGCAGGGAGGCGGAGACAAAGAAGTACTGTTGGCGAACACGCAGTACCTTGCCCTCGTAGGTGGTGTCGTTGGGGTAGAGCACGCGGCAGATATCCATGACGCGCTCGCGATCGACAATGGCCTCCGTAAAACGCTGGGAGTTGAAGGCATCGTAATCGAATTCATCGATGGGCTCGGACTTCCACAGGCGTAGCGTGCCTACGTTATCGGTTCCATAGCCGGTGATAGGCATGTCATAGGGAATGGCGCGCACATCCATGTCATCGAAGTGGACACGGCGTTGCTCGGAGGCGCGGCGGATGATGAAGTCATAGCCGTTTTCCATCCATGCATCAGGCTGTTCCTTCTGGAAGCCATTCTCAAAGGACTGGCGGAAAAGGCCGTAACGGTAGAGCAGGCCATAACCGGTGACGGGGTAGTCCTGGGTGACAGCGGAATCGAGGAAGCAGGCGGCAAGGCGGCCCAGGCCACCGTTGCCGAGCGCGGCATCGTGCTCGGCGTCGAGGATATCGCTCAGCTCGTGATCGGCAGCGGTGGCCGCTGCCTTGGCATCGTCGACCAAGCCCAGGTTGGTGAGGTTATTGAGCAGCGCGCGGCCCTGCAGGAACTCCGCGGAGAAGTAGTGCTGCTGGCGGGTGGCAGCGTAAGCCGAACGGGTGCGCTCCCAATTATCGGCAATCTGCTCCATGACGGCGCCGGATAGGCCCGACCAGAACTTGCGGTAGGAAGCGCTGTGCGGGCTCACACCGGAGGCCGCACGAACATGGGAGGGAACGGTGGATTCGAAAACAGAGTGCCGTGGCTGGCTCATGTGAAACCTTAAATTAGTGGGATGTCACGAAACGCCTGCCAGCTTAATAGGATTGGCGCAGCCTTGCAGGGGGAATAGGGAAAGGCGCGCCGGGTACCTAGGACTTAGCCAAGTAGGTCAATGCCGCACCATATGCTGCCCGGGTGGAGGCATATACGGTCGGGGCATAGTCCGGAAGGAAGGTCGCCTGGTGGTTGACAGGCGGATCCTCTAACTCATTTTCCGGAGTGCAGCCGATGTGCCAAAAGACATAAGGTACGCCCCATGCTTGTGGTAGATAGCAAAAGTCCTCAGAGGCGGTAGAAGGGGAGGCGATGACCGAATCGGAGCCGAAGGCGGCATCGAAAACCTCGGCCACTGGTGCGTGGGCCGTGGCGTCGTTATCGGTGACCTCGCCGTGAGCGTAGTACTCAAAGGTCGGGTCTTGTTCGCTTCCGGACGCCACACACTCGGCCGTGACCATGCGCTCGAGGGAGGCATAGACCTTTTCCGCGAGTGCGGGATCGTAGTAGCGCGTATTGAGCACGAGCTCGGCGGATTCGGGGATGATGTTGTTTTTATCGCCGGAGTGTAGCTCGCCTACAGAGATGACAAAAAACTCGTGTGGGGCAACTTCGCGGCCCACGATAGCTTGGAGGCGGGTGACGATCATGGCCGCGATATAGGTGGGGTCGATGGAGTTATGGGGCATGGAGGCGTGGGCCGATTTTCCAAAGACGCGAATGCGCAGGGAATCGCAACCGGCCATGATGGGGCCTGCGGTGTGGCGCACAGTACCGGCGCGGCCGGGCATGATGTGTTGTCCTAGGCAAATATCGGGACGAGGCACACGCTCGATGAGGTTATCGGCCAACATGTCCTTAGCCCCCACGGAGGATTCTTCGGCCGGTTGGAAAAGGGCGAGGAAGGTGCCGGACCAGGAGCTCCGAGAGGCGTCGAGAAGCGCGCAGGCACCCAGCAGCGCCGTGGTGTGCATATCGTGCCCGCAGGCGTGCATCTTTCCATTAGTGGCGGAATAGGACACGCCGGTGGCTTCCTCGACAGGCAACCCATCGAAGTCTGCGCGCAGCAAAGCAGTGGGCCCATGGCCGTTGCGGAAGATAGCGACCATACCAAAGCCGCCGATGTGTTCTACTACTTCGCAGTCAAAATCGGCGAGCTTGGCGCGGATGCGAGCGGCGGTGCGCTCCTCTTCATGCGAAAGCTCGGGGTGGCGGTGCAGGTCTTCGTAAAAGTCCTGCTGCCACCCCAGATCGGCTTCTTGGGAAGTGACAAGCTGGGCGATGCGGGCAGAATCAGACATGGTTTCACACCTTAGGGATTGGGTAGGGTTGGCGCTATGCCGGTTATTCAATTTGATGTTTTGGTTCCCAACGCGCAAGCAGAGCGCGTCGCGGAAATCTTTACCACCGCCACGGACAAGCTGGTGGAGAGTGGTTCGCTTTCCTCAGCTGACGTTACCCGCCCAGAGGCACCGCAGTTTCCAGAGGGGTTGGAGGAGCAGCTGCGGCAAAATTATCGCGACGAGCATGAGGACCGCGACCTTGAGGACGCGAGCGTGCACCGCTACGACATTGCGGTGGCGGGCGTGAGTGGCTCGGTCAACCAGCTGGGCATGGTGCTCTCGCGCCTTCTCACCCCGCATGCAGTGCTGCCCAAGGACCACGTATTGCTTGAAGACGAGCTGGCACATGAGCGGCCCGCTATCTTCCCGTGGTCACTGTCCATTCGGCCTTAGAGCTGCTTAACGATGTCCCCGGCGGCCGCCGCTAGCTGCTGGGGCAACGAGCCTTCTTGGCTAAGGGGAGCGCAGTAGGCGTCGGTGTCGTGCTCGAAGGAGCCGGCGATAATGCCCACGGGAGTTCCGGCTTGTCGGGCGAGATCCGTGATGGTACCGACTCCCTTGCCGGTCAGAGACTGTTCATCGAAGCGGCCCTCGCCGGTAATGACGAGATCGGCAGCGGCGATCTTTTCCGGAAGGCCCAGTGCTGCGGCCACGTGCGTGCCGCCGGATAGGACGCGCACGTGTTCGTCTGAGCCCCAGAGGGTGCGCGAGAGCCAGGACAAGCCAATGGGAAGGCCACCCGCGGCGCCATAATATGCAGAATCTGCATCGGTGCCGGTAACCTCGCAGGCTTGGAGCATGGCGCCGGCCAGCAGCGCTACTTGTTCGCCTTTAGCTCCTTTTTGGGGGCCGTACATGGTTGCCGCCTGCACTGGGGTAGCGCGGGTATCTGCCAGCAGTGTGAAGTCGAGCATGCCGGCCTTGATATTGAGCTGCGCGGTATCGATGTGGTCCAGCTGAACGAGAGGAGCGCCGCCCTTGGGCAGGGCATAGCCGCGGGCGTCGTGCGCGGCGGCGCCGAGTGCGGTGAGGACGCCCATCCCGGCGTCAATGCTGGCGGTGCCGCCTAGTCCCAGCACGATCGAGGTAGCGCCTCGTGTTTCTGCGTCCGCGATCAGCACGCCGGTGCCATAGGAATCGGCGTGGAGCGGATCAAGGCTGTCCTGCACGGCTGGCAGCCCGGTGGCAGAGGCGACGTCAATGAACGCAGTGGTTCCGGCGAGAACATAGCTTGCCTGAGTCAAGCGGCCAATGGCGTCGGTAGTGGGCAGGGTAATGGTCTCGGCGGATTGTCCGCCGGCCGCTGCTGCCTGCGCAAGGACGGCAGCGGTGCCCTCGCCGCCATCGGCCATGGGCAGGGTGGTCACTGTGGCGTCGGGAAGCACCTGGCGCACTCCCATAGCAATGCTGGCTGCGGCCTCGGGCGCGGAGGCGGTGCCTTTAAACGAGTCTGGGGCGACGACAATATGCATGCCCGCAATTATAAAGCCCGTGTGCAATGGGGCACTGTGCGGCTTAAGTTTCGAACGGTCTACAGAAAATATCTATCTTTATTGTGGCTGGTAAAAGGTGTTGTGTATCTCCCTAACCCCTCGAACCTGCTTGCATTATCGGTAGTGTGATAGGAAACTGGTATCTGTTCTTACAAGTCCACAGAATGGAATGCACACCATGTCAGTAGATAGCCAAATCTCTGAGTACTACGACAAATTGCTCAAGCGCAATGCGGGAGAACCAGAATTCCACCAAGCGGTTTCTGAGGTCCTGGATTCGCTGAAAATTGTCCTGGAAAAAGACCCGCAATACGCGGACTACGGACTGGTGGAGCGCCTGTGCGAGCCTGAGCGCCAGCTCATCTTCCGCGTGCCATGGATCGACGATAATGGCGAAATCCAGGTCAACCGCGGCTTCCGCGTTCAGTTCAACTCCGCGCTCGGCCCCTACAAGGGAGGCCTCCGATTCCACCCCTCGGTCAACCTGGGCATCATCAAGTTCCTCGGCTTTGAGCAGATCTTCAAAAACTCCCTGACCGGCCTGCCCATCGGCGGCGGCAAGGGCGGTTCTGACTTTGATCCCAAGGGCAAGTCCGAGGTAGAGGTTATGCGCTTTTGTCAGTCCTTTATGACGGAGCTGCACCGCCACATTGGCGAATACCGCGACGTGCCAGCCGGTGACATCGGCGTCGGCGGCCGCGAGATCGGGTTCCTCTTTGGCCAGTACCGCCGCCTGACCACGCAGCACGAATCTGGCGTCCTTACCGGCAAGGGATTGACCTGGGGTGGTTCCCTGGTTCGTACTGAGGCCACGGGCTTTGGCACGGTCTACCTCACCAATGAGATGATGAAGACGCACGGCGAGTCTTTCGACGGCGCCAAGGTTATCGTCTCCGGTTCTGGCAATGTGGCCATCTACGCCGCAGCTAAGGCCCAAGAGCTCGGAGCCACCGTAGTGGCCATGTCAGATTCCTCCGGCTACATCACCACCCCTAATGGCGTAGACATTGAACTGCTCAAGGACGTCAAAGAAACCCGCCGTGAACGTATTTCCACCTATGCCGAAGAAGCTGGAAACGGCGTGGAATTCCATCAGGGTGGAAATATCTGGGAAGTACAGGCAGACGTGGCTTTGCCGTGCGCAACGCAAAATGAGCTTGATGGTGAATCCGCAAAGAAGCTCGTCGACGCCGGCGTGCGCTACGTAGCCGAAGGCGCCAATATGCCGTCTACCCCAGAGGCGGTCCATGTCTTCCAAGAATCTAAGATCAACTTCGCGCCGGGCAAAGCCGCCAACGCTGGTGGCGTTGCTACCTCCGCGCTAGAAATGCAGCAAAACGCATCCCGTGACTCCTGGTCCTTTGAATACACCGATGATCGCCTCCATTCGATCATGTCCAATATCTTTAAAAACATCGATAGCACGGCTAAAGAATATGACCGTGAAGGCGATTACGTTGCCGGTGCAAATATTGCTGGCTTCAAGAAGGTAGCGGACGCCATGCTGGCACAGGGCGTCATTTAGTAGCTCGCTTTTACTTTTAAGCTCCCCTTCTGCACTGCCTTTGTGTAGTGGAGAAGGGGAGCTTGTGGCTTTTTAGAAGCGCCATTAATTCCGTGCGCGGGCCGATAGTTGGAGATGATCGGCTCTGGAAGTGAAACCTGCAGTATACACTCGGTGCGTGGCCTCCACGTCTGGCACGTGAGGGCATGTAAAATTCGCAGCATGTACCGTGTCTTTGAGTCCCTAGATGAACTAGTCCAGCACTTGGAAGAGGCCCATAGCCTCCCTATGACCTCTAATTGCATGGTTCCGCGCCATGAAATGCTCGCGCTTCTCGACGACCTCCGAAACGCCCTGCCTGTTGAAATTGATGACGCGCAGGATGTCTTGGATAAGCAGGATGAAATCCTCCACGGCGCCGAAGAGCGTGCGGACCAGACCATCAATGACGCTAATGCGCAGGCCGATGACATCGTGGGCCATGCTCGCGAGGAGGCGGATGCGACGGTCTCCCACGCAGAACAGCATGCCGCCAAGCTAGTGGCTGATGCTGAAGCTCGCGCTCAGTCCATGGTGGAACAGGCCCGCGCGGAGGCTGACCGCACCATTGCTCAGGCCAATGATGAATATGAACGTTCCGTTGCAGAAGGTCGTGCTGAGCAAGAACGTATGGTTTCGGAATCGGAAGTTGTCCGCCGCGCTGATGAGGAAGCACACCGCATTGTGGAGTCCGCTCACACCGAGTCCAACCGTCTGCGCAGTGAATGTGATGAGTTTGTAGACGGCAAGCTAAGTGAATTTGAAACCACCCTCAATGGGCTGCTGCGCACCGTAAGCTCTGACCGCTCTGCACTGCGCGGCGGTGCCGGCGTCCGTTCCCGCGGTGGCGACTACCAGCCCACGGGTCGTGCCGGTGGCGTTGCGGGAGGCCCCCGTTACGCAGAAGGCGAAGCATACGAGCGTCGCTATAACGAGCGCTAAACCTTTAAATTCTTTCTGCCCTTAAGCTTCATTTCCTGGATGGCACGGGGCTCTGGAGCTTGAGGGGTGAGGGATGGTTTGGTCCCTTATATCAGGCACGGCTAAAGGCTCTGGTGGGTGGGCAGACGGTTTGTCGTACACCGTCTGCCCACCCACCAGAGCCTTAATGTTTTCCTACCAGCGCGGGTAGTTCAGGAGGTTGTGCGGGAGCGCGGCAGTGTGGTGGGCACTGCCGTATTTGCTGCATGGGGAGTAGCTGTTAACGGCGTGTGTGGACGTGGCGCTGCCTTCTTTGCTCGAGGTGAGATGCGCAGGCGCGGCGGATTGGACGGCCATACATGCTGCAATGATTGTGGTCACTAAGCCGGGGAAAAGGAATGCAACGAGTGCGGTAAAGAAATAGGAAGACAATGACGTCAAAGAACTATCCCTAAAGTTTTGCGGAAAGCACACGGCGCACATACTCACTAACGCACCTGTGGCAACTAGCATGGTGCCTACAGAAATAAGTGCGGTAGGAATGGTCTCCCGTGAGAACCAGGTAATGGCGCCTGCGCTTAGGGAAAAGATGAGTGCGCCGGTAAGCACCGAAAGGTCCATGCCAGTGGGCAATACCAGGATGGTGCCAGCTATCAAACCGGCAACGATGCTGCAGATGAGTGCAGTAAAAAGGCGAATCCCACTAGCGCCATAGATTCCTGAACGGTCCGGCTGTGGAGTGGCGTGCACGAGCGTGCCGGCAATGGTTAATACCGCGGCAGGAAGGCAGCTAAACATGGCGAATCCGAGTGCGATGCTGCGTGGATCCGGGGAGGCTAGCGCCAAGTGGTAAGTCATGTCTCCACATTAAAGACGGCTTTGGCTTGGGAAAAGGCTATTCCGGAAAGGCATAGGCCCTTTTACTTTAAACGACAGACTCTTGACAGAAAGTTTGCCTGTGCTGGCCGCTAGGCGGAGTTTGCGGGGCAAGGTAGACTACCTAGTGTTATGACATCACCATTGAAGTTCGATGTGGGCGAATTGTTGAACGCCCAAGGCGCTGACGCACTGCCGGAGCAACGTACCCAGACCGGCCCCGCACCTGAGAGGATCGGCGTCGAGATGATCGCTATTCCGAAGGGCGAGGAGCTCACTGTAGACGCCACCTTGACCCCTCTAGGTGCAGGTGTCTTGGTGGATGCCAACGTATCTGGACGGCTGACAGGGGAATGCTCCCGGTGCTTGAAGGAACTGCACCCAGAGCTGGACTTGCACGTCACGCAGGTCTTTGCTGCCGATGAATCTTTCGTCTCTGGCGATGATCCTGCAGCCGATGATGAAGGCTCCGGAGATGAAATTCCGGAGATCGAGGATGATGAGCTGGACCTTTTGCAGGCCGTGATCGATGAGGCAGGCCTCAACCTTCCCTTCGCGCCGGTGTGTGAGGACGGCTGTGAGATTGACACGCCTGAAGGGGTGACCACCGGTATCTCTGGTGAAGAAGAGGAAGATAAGGTCGATCCCCGCTGGGCTGGTTTGGAGAAGTTCCTATGAGCCGCAAAAAGAAGCTAACCGGGGAAGAGGCACTGGCAGCTGAATTTGCTGCAGTAGACCACAGCCCATTGTTGGAATCGCTCGGCGTGGAGTTGCAGCCAGAACACCTGCGTTTGGCGCTTACTCACCGGTCGTTTGCCAATGAGAATGGGCATTTGCCTAATAACGAGCGCTTGGAGTTTTTGGGCGATGCGGTGCTGGGCCTGTCGGTGGCCTCTCAGCTCTACATCACTTATCCCTCTCGTCCTGAATCGGATATTTCCAAGATGCGTGCTTCGATCGTCTCGCGCTACGGACTATCGGATATTGCTCGTGAGATAAACCTCGGCCCGCACATATTGTTGGGTAAGGGCGAGCAATCCACTGGTGGCCGCGATAAGGATTCCATCCTTGCCGATACCACCGAGGCAATCTTTGGCGCTATCTACCGCGAGCATGGATTCGAAACTGCGCGGGATGTCATCCTGCGCTTGTTTGCGGAAAAAATCGAAAATGCCACTGTCAGCGGCCGCCACTTGGATTGGAAGACCACTTTGCAGGAGCTGTGCGCCGAGCTTAAGGCACCGATGCCGGTCTACTCGGCTACCTCCACCGGCCCAGAACATGACCAAACCTTTAACGCGGTAGCTACCGTAGCTGGTCTAACCGTGGGCAATGGAGTGGGACACAATAAGAAGCTGGCCGAGCAGCAAGCGGCTCAGGAGGCGTGCCAGACTTTGCGTGAGACTCCTCTCTTGGTGCAGGGCACTGCGCATAAAGAAGGCTAAGCATGCCGGAACTGCCGGAAGTCGAGTCCGTACGCCGGGGTCTTGAGCCCCACGTGGTGGGGCGGACTTTTGAGTCTGTACGAGTGCGGCACCCCCGCGCCAACCGTGGCCAAGATGAGCCACTTTCCGGTCTTCTTGTCGGTAAAGAGATCGCCGCTGTGGCCCGGCGAGGCAAGTTTATGTGGCTGGAATTTGTGGGCGAAGATTTCATGGATCCCCACCGCGACGTCCTTTTTGTCCACTTAGGCATGTCGGGCCAGGTTCGAATCGGCACGACTGATTCGCCGCATCTGCGCATTAGTGCTCAGCTAAGCGGTGGGGTAGAGCTTAGCTTTGTAGACCAGCGCACCTTTGGCTATTGGCTCTATGCACCGTGGGCGAAGATCTCGCACATTGGCATTGACCCGTTGGAACCAGACTTTGACATTGTGGCTACCGCACGGCGCCTGCGGGCAAAGAAAACTGCAGTAAAGACCGCACTGTTGGATCAAACCTTGGCTTCTGGAATCGGCAATATCTATGCCGATGAATCCCTGTGGGCGGCACAGATTCCGCCCCGCAAAAGGGCATCGACGTTGCGACAAAAGGATGCCATAGCCCTGCTCGAAGCGGTCCAAGAGGTTATGGTCGCCGCCCTAAAAGTGGGTGGCACGAGCTTCGATTCCTTGTACGTTAATGTGAACGGCGAATCGGGATACTTCTCGCGGTCCTTGGCCGCGTATGGGCGGGCTGGCCAGCCCTGTCAGCGTTGCGGAACGCCCTTGGAGCGCTGCGTAATTTCAGGACGTTCCACCCATTTCTGCCCCCATTGCCAATAATTTATGGCGCATGGGGTTCACGTTGTGAACCTCAAGGCAGTAAATTATTCTGCATGGATTTTCTTGAAGATGTCGTAACGACATTTAATGACGGCGTTTGGTCGTGGATTCTGCCCTGGCTGCTCATCGCTGCGGGCCTATTCTTCGGCATTCGTACCGCTTTGGTGCAGGTGCGCATGGTGCCGGATATGTTCCGCGCCGTCGTCGAGCGACCCAAGGGGGAAGGTCGCGATGAGGACGAGGACTATGGCGGCATCTCTGCTTTCAAGGCCTTTACTATTTCGGCCGCCTCCCGCGTCGGCACCGGTAACGTGGCCGGCGTGGCCGTGGCCATTTCCGTGGGCGGCCCAGGTGCTGTCTTTTGGATGTGGCTCATTGCCATCCTTGGTGGTGCAACTGCATTCATCGAATCCACGCTGGCGCAGCTGTGGAAGGTGCGCGATGGTGATGGTTACCGTGGCGGCCCAGCGTACTACATGAAGCGGGGTTTGGGCTGGGGCCCGCTTGGCGTTCTTTTCTCCATCGTTATCGCCTTTACCTTTGGTTTGGTCTACAACGCCTTCCAGACCAACGCCATCGCGGATGCGGTGTCCTTCTCTTTTGACCGCGATGACACCATGTTCCGCGCCATCATCGGTGTTGTTATCGCCCTGGTTGCAGGCCTCATCATTTTTGGCGGTGTTAACCGCATTGCCAATATCACCCAGATCATCGTGCCTTTTATGGCGGTGGCTTACCTGCTTGTCGGCGGTTTTGTAGTCATCACGAACTTTGACAAGGTGCCGGGAATGATTGGAGATATTGTCGGTCACGCACTGGGCATTAAGGAAATCGCAGGCGCCGGTCTCGGTGCGGCCATGATGAAGGGTATTCAGCGCGGACTGTTTTCCAACGAAGCTGGCGAGGGCTCTGCTCCGAATGCAGCGGCTACCGCGGCAGTCTCGCACCCTGTCAAGCAGGGACTGGTGCAAACCCTTGGCGTGTACTTCGACACTTTGGTGGTGTGTACCATCACCGCTTTCATCATCTTGCTGGGGCCGGAGATTGCCTACGGCGCTGAAGCAGAAGGCGTCTCCTTGACCCAGGCGGCTTTGTCTTCTGAGGTGGGCGAGTGGGGCATCCACTTCCTCAGCTTCATCCTTTTCTTCCTGGCTTTCTCCTCCATCCTGGGCAATTATTACTTGGCGGAATCTAACCTGGAGTACCTCACCCAGAGCAAGCTTGCGCTGGTAATCTTCCGCCTCGTTGTGCTTTTCTTTGTCTGGTTCGGCGCAGTGGGCTCTCTGCCGCTGGTCTTTGCCTTGGCCGATACCGGTGCGGCAACGATGGTGATTCTCAATATCATTGCCATCGTGCCACTATCCGGTGTGGCGATTAAGTTGCTCAAGAATTACAACAAGCAGCGCAGGCAAGGCATTGACCCGGTATTCCACCGCGATATGATGCCGGAGCTGAAGGGCGTAGAGTGCTGGGACGGATCGGATCCGGTCACTCGCCGCAGCGAGGAGGATCGCCGCGTGTTGCGCGATAAGGGACACCACGACCGCTATTAGAAATTAGGGAGGCCGCATGGCGCTGGAGAGAATGACCGCTTTTGTCCATGGGCACGTTCAAGGCGTGGGCTTTCGGTGGTGGACGCGCTCCCGTGCCCTTGAGCTCGGCTTGAACGGGCATGCCACTAATCTGGCCGATGGCCGGGTGCAGGTGGTAGCTGAAGGTCCGCGGGAGAAATGCGAGGAATTGCTGGGACTCCTCAAAGAGCAGCCGAGTACGAGCCGCCGCCCGGGAACGGTGGATCTGGTCGTCGAACAATGGGCTGCCCCTAAGGGCGAATCTGGCTTCATCGAACGCTAACTCGCAGCACAAGCCCGCCCAGCCGAATCTCGAGGCTCGGCTGGGCGGCTGCGTTCAAGGCTTGCTAAACTTACCCAAATGCACCTGAAATCGCTGACGCTGAAAGGCTTCAAATCATTCGCGTCGGCGACGTCTCTGAAATTCGAGCCAGGAATTTGCGCCGTCGTCGGACCGAATGGCTCCGGCAAGTCCAATGTGGTCGACGCCCTGGCCTGGGTTATGGGTGAGGGAAGCGCCAAGACGCTGCGCGGTGGAAAGATGCAGGACGTCATCTTTGCCGGCGCTGGTGACCGCAAAGCGCTGGGGCGCGCCGAGGTCACCCTGACCATTGATAATGCGGACGGTGCGCTGCCAATCGAATACTCGGAAGTGTCGGTCACCCGCCGGATGTTCCGCGATGGCGCCAGCGAATACGAAATCAATGGCTCCAAAGCGCGCCTGATGGATATTCAGGAGCTGTTATCTGATTCCGGTATTGGCCGCGAGATGCATATTATCGTCGGCCAAGGCAAGCTTTCTGAGATCCTAGAATCGCGGCCTGAGGATCGGCGCTCGTATATCGAAGAAGCCGCGGGTGTGCTCAAGCATCGCCGCCGCAAGGAAAAAGCGCAGCGCAAGCTCACCGGCATGCAGGCCAATTTGGATCGCCTGCAGGACCTTACTGATGAGTTGGGCAAGCAGCTCAAGCCTTTGGCCCGTCAGGCTGAGGCCGCGCAGCGCGCTGCCACTGTACAGGCTGATTTGCGCGACGCTCGCCTGCGGCTTGCCGGCGATAGGGTAGTGCGCCTGCGCAGCAAGTTTCAGGAGGCTGAGCGCGCGGCCGAGGTCCTAGCCGAGCAAGTAGAAGAAATTACTGCGCAGCTAGAAGAGGCAGCGGGTTCCCAGCTAGAAGTGGAAGTCCAGCTGGAGGAGATTAACCCCAAGGCGGATTCCGCCCAAAAGCTGTGGTTCGACCTATCCACGCTGTCCGAGCGCATTTCCGCTACCCAGCGCATCGCGGAGGAACGAGCGGCCAATGCCGGCGCCCAGGTGGCCTATTCTGGTCAGGATCCGGATGACCTAGAGGCCCGTGCTGCCCGCGCGGACGAAGAGCATGCGGAGCTTCTCGCCGCGGCAGAGGAAGCTGCGGAGCGCTTGGAGGCTATCCGCGAGGAGGTAGCAGAGCGTCGTGAGGCATTCGAGGCCGCTGAGCGCGAGCACATGGCGCAGCTGCGTGCTATTGCGGATAGGCGTGAGGGCGTCGTCCGCCTCATCGCCGCAGAAGAAAAGGCGGCAGGCCAGGTAACTTCGGCAGAAGAGGAGTTGGCGCGTCAAGAGGAGACTTTGACTTCTACCAAGCAGCGCACCCAAGCTGCCCAGGCGGAAGCCGATGAGGTAGCGGATAAGTTGCAGTCTTTGGCCGGTGAGCGTGAGCCGCTAGAGGAAGCCCATGTGCGAGCGGCCAGTGAATCGGGTGCGGCCGATAAGCGTTTGGAGCAGCTACGCGATGAGCAGCGCGAGCGCGAGCGCGCCGTCTACACGTTGCGCTCCCGCATCGATACCTTGGCTCAAACTGCGCCGGAAAAGATTGAGGTCGGCGAGCATTTCCAACCGTTGGCCGAGTTCATTACCACCAAGTACGAGACCGCGGTAGCTGCCGCGTTGGGTGCTTTTGCAGAGGCCCAGGCGGGCGAGATTTCTGCCCAGCTGATTGCGGACTTGGAAAAGGGCACGCGCTCTGCGCTTATCGACGTCTCCGTGGCCGCCCCTTCCTCTTCCTGGCGCGTGGATGCGACTTTGCCCGCAGGCACCTCGTGGTTGCTCGACCACATTGCGGTGGTTCCAGAGGTATCCGCCGCGTTGCACCGCCTCCTTGCGGATGTCGTGCTCGTCTCCGATGTCGCGGAGGCGAAAAAGCTGGTGGCCGAGGACCCGCGCCTGCGTGCGGTCACCGAATCCGGCGTGGTGCTGGGGGAAGGTTGGGTAGAAGTAGGCACCGGTGCCTCATCCACCGTCGAGGTTTCCGCCCGCATCGCGGAGGCAGAGGAGCAGTTGGAATCTGCCACGCAGGAGCTGGAAGAACTATCGGGCACGCTTGAGGGCGCGAAGATTGCGGCGGAGGATGCCCGAGTGACTGCAGCCTCGGCAAAGGCCGCCTTGCGCGAGCACGATACTGAAGTTGATGCGTGGAAGCGCGATCACCAGCGCCTGCTCAAGCAATACGAGGCCAATAAGAATGAGCACGAGAAGGCCGCGGCGCGCGCGACCGAGATCGAGGTTAAGCTGACCGAGGCCCGCACACAGCTTGCCGACGCCCGCGATAGGCTCGCCCGCGTCGATGCGGACGAACAACCCGACGAACCCTCTTCGGTGGAGCGCGATGAGGCCTCCGCAGCATTAGAGCAGGTCAAGTCCATGGAAATGGAGGCGCAGGTTGCAGCCCGTTCTGCCCAAGACCACGTGGGGCAGGTAGCGGGGAAGGGAGAGGCGTTGCGTCGCCAAGCGCAGCATGAACGCCAAGCCAAGGCCCGCCATGAGCAAGCAATGGCGCGGCGCAAGGCCCAGGGAGAATTGGCCGGTGCGGTAGCCAAGCATTCCCGCGATTTGGCTGCCCGCGCCACGCAGCTCCTCGAGCGCGCGACCTCTGAGCGCGATGATTACTTTGCACAGCGCACCTCCCTAAACTCGCAGCTGCAGCAGGCCAAGCAACACGTCTCGGCCGCGCGGCAGCAGCTGGACCGGCTGACCAACCGCGCCCATGACTCGGAAATTGCTCGCTCCCAGGCGCAGGTGCGTGTGGACGAAGCAGAAGCCAAGATTGTGGAACAGCTGGGCATTGCGATTTCAGATCTCTTGCAGGACTACACTCCAGGCGAAGATTTTGACCGCGGGGCGGAAAACGCGCGCTTGAAGCAAGCAGAAAAAGACCTCAATTCCCTAGGCAAGGTCAATCCGCTCGCGCTGGAAGAATACAAGGCTTTGGAGGAGCGCTATTCCTTCCTCTCTACTCAGTTGGAGGATGTCATCCAAGCCCGCAAGGATCTGGCGGGCGTTATCGAAGATGTAGACGCGCAGATTTTGCAACTGTTTACGGATGCGTGGCACGACGTCGAAGCAGAATTTCCTAAGGTTTTCCAGACCCTTTTCCCCGGTGGCGAGGGGCGGCTTATCCTCACAGAGCCGGAGGACATGCTCACCACTGGCATCGAGGTGGAAGCGCGCCCACCGGGCAAGAAAGTCAAGCGCCTGTCCTTGCTATCTGGTGGCGAGAAGTCGCTTACTGCGCTTGCGATGTTGGTAGCCATCTTCCGCGCCCGCCCCAGCCCGTTCTATGTCATGGACGAGGTTGAGGCAGCGCTTGATGACGTCAACCTGCGCCGTCTCATTGCCCTCTTCGAAGAGCTGCGGAAAGACTCGCAGCTAATCGTCATTACGCACCAAAAGCCGACGATGGATGTCGCCAACGTCCTTTATGGCGTAACCATGCGCGGCGATGGTGTTACTCGCGTGATTTCGCAGCGCATGAATCCCGCAGGCAGCGCCCCTGGAACGGAGCAAGCCAGCGAGGATGCCACTCGCTTGGGCGTAGATGCTCCCCGTGGTGACGAGGCGGGGAAGTAGCCTGGGCTCGTCGACTTCCCGCAGAAATCCTTCCGCTATAGGAGGGGGTTTGGCGTGCCGCGAGCTGAGAAGACTGGCACTATAGAGGCATGAATTCTTTATGGTTATGGATCGGCATTGCGATCGTCGTCATCGTGCTGATTATTCTTTTCGTAGTAATCGGCAAAAAGCGCGGCGACGCCAAAAAGGTGTCCTTTGATAAGCCTGCTGAGGAAGAACCGAAGCAGCTGACCCAGGAGCAAAAGTCCGGCAACTATCAAGCCAAGTCCGGCTTTAACTTCGCTCCTGCTGGCGGCGCTAAGGAAGCGCAGAAAGCCCCGGTTCAGGCGGACAAGTCAGCTCAAGCGCAGCAGGCAGCGAAGACAGAGCCGAATGCTACAGACATCGCCAACGAGCAGCTCAGCGGCAAGACCTCACAGTCTAAGGAAAAGCCGCAGGCACAGGCTAAGCCGCAGGCTGATAAGCCACAGTCTGCTCCTGTCTCTTATACACATCTCCCAGCCCACGAGACCCTGACCACTATCTGG
>NZ_JASPHV020000029.1:0-18887 GCF_030229435.2 Corynebacterium sp. MSK122
CATTCCGCCTAGCCTGCCCAGTCCGCCCCACGGCCCGGCAGCCCTGCCCTAGGCTCGCGCGCGGGTGGCCCGGCTCCCGGCTCTCCCCGGCGCAGGGCTAGGTGCGCAGGGTGCGCGGGGAGGCGTCGAGAAGCAAGCAGGCGTAGCTCAAGAAGATGGCGTCGAGCTCCGGCAGTTCGCCCACGCCCACGCTCACGCGCAGGCCATCGCCGGCCGGCGCGGTGCTGGCAACCTCGGCGCCCGTGCCGCGGGCCACGATGCGGCGCTCGCGGCGGAAGGGGTTGCGGCGCTCGAGAAGGTACTCGCGGTCAGCGCAGGTCGCGCGCAGGCGGGTGACGGTAATCCCGGCCTGGGTGACCGAGAAATTCTCGCCCGCGGCGGTCTGCGCGCGCAGGAAGAACCGCGGGGAGGAAGAATCCAGCGAGGATTCTACTGCGAGGCGCTCGCCGGCCGCGGTGGCAAGCACGCCGTCGCGCACTGAGGCAAGCTCGTGCCCCTCGGCGTTGGTGAGAGCGCCCGCGCGCCAGGTCCACTGCGCAGTCATTAGAGAACGAATAGCGCGACGAGGGCGACGATGGATGCCAGGACCAAGGTAATGATCCAGGCCCAGGCTTTGCCTTGGGTATTGGCATCCAAGATGACGCGGGTAAACCAGCTCAAGCCGGCGATTTCGGCGGTGGTCAGGCCCTCGGCATCGTGCTCGAATTCGAGGATGGCCTTGCGCACGCCGGAATTGCGGGCGGTAAACTGCCCTACCTTTTCATCATCGACGTCATCGATGATCCAATCGCCGCTGTTTTCATTGATGAAGGTGAAGGTACGGCCGTTGAGCGATGCCTCCAGGCGCTTGTCGCGGCCGGGGCGGCCGGCGAGGCGGTAAATGGAGCCGTCGGCAAGCGTGGCAGAGGCGCCAAGGTCACTGACCTCGGTGCGCCAGAAGTGGCCGTCCACCTCCGCGGAATGCTCCGAGAATACGCCCAGCTGCTCCGGGCCATCCTCGGCCAAGAGCACGGGCTTTGCGCGGTCGGAGCGATCCCAAGTGGTGTAATGCATTACTAGCACCCAATCAGGCGGGCGGCGAGGTAAGCCTCGAGGTCATCGAGCTTCACGCGCTCCTGCTCCATAGTGTCGCGCTCACGCACGGTCACGGCATCGTCTTCAAGGGTGTCGAAGTCGAAGGTGACGCAGAACGGGGTGCCAATCTCATCCTGGCGGCGGTAGCGGCGGCCGATGGCGCCGGAGACGTCAAAGTCCACGTTCCAGTGGGCGCGCAGCTTATCCGCCAGCTTGCGGGCAGGCTCGGAGAGCTCTTCCTTCTTGGACAGCGGCAGAACGGCTACCTTGATCGGTGCCAGGCGGCGGTCCAGGCGCAGGACCACGCGCTTATCGGTGCCGCCCTTCGCGTTCGGAGCCTCTTCCTCATCGTAGGCATCCACCAAGAAGGCCATCATGGAACGGCCCAGGCCGGCAGCAGGCTCGATGACGTACGGAATCCAGCGCTCGTCATTGGCCTGGTCGTAGTAGGACAGGTCCTCGCCCGAGCCCTTGGCGTGAACGGACAGATCATAGTCCGTGCGGTTGGCCACGCCCTCCAGCTCGCCCCACTTGGAGCCCTTGAAGCCAAAGGCGTACTCCACATCCACGGTGCGCTTGGAGTAGTGGGAGAGCTTTTCCTTCGGGTGCTCGTATAGGCGCAGGTTTTCTTCCTTGATGCCCAGGTCCACGTACCAGTTAAAGCGGTCATCAATCCAGTACTGGTGCCACTCTTCGTCCTCGCCCGGCTTGACGAAGAACTCCATCTCCATCTGCTCGAACTCGCGGGTACGGAAGATGAAGTTGCCCGGGGTGATCTCGTTGCGGAAAGACTTGCCGATGTTCGCGATGCCAAACGGCGGCTTCATGCGCGAAGAGGTCATCACATTCTTGAAGTTAACGAAGATGCCCTGTGCGGTCTCCGGGCGCAGGTAGTGCAGGCCCTGCTCATCATCGACTGGCCCCAGGAAGGTCTTGAGCAGGCCGGAGAAGGCCTTCGGTTCGGTCCAGTCACCCGGCTGGCCAGTCTCCGGGTCATTGATATCTGCCAGGCCGTTTTCTGGCTCGTGGCCGTGCTTTTCCTCATAGGCCTCAATGAGGTGGTCGGCACGGTAGCGCTTGCCGGTGTGGCGGGATTCCACCAGCGGGTCAGAAAAGACCTCGACGTGACCGGAGGATACCCAGACCTGACGCGGCTGGATGACGGAGGTATCTACGCCCACGACGTCTGCGCGGGACTGCACCATATGGCGCCACCACTGGCGCTTGATGTTTTCCTTGAGCTCTACACCAAGAGGGCCGTAGTCCCACGCGGAGCGGGAACCGCCGTAAATTTCACCTGCCTGGTAGACCAAGCCGCGGCGCTTACACAGGTTTACAACGGTATCGATGACGGATGCCATTAGTTTTCGGACTCCTCTGGTAGGGGACAGTCTTGACAATCTCGTTCAGTCTAACCCGAAGCACTTCCCGGCGGTGGGATTGGGGCATGAATTTAATCTGAAATAAATACAACGTATTGCACGTATCGGGTAATATAAGGGTGACCGACAGGTAATAGGTATTTAATTGAAGGTGACATTCCCTATGACGACCACTTACAAGGCCCCAAATACTTCTGCGGCTGCCGGCGTTATCGCTGCCCTCGATTCGCCCCTACGGATCGCCATCATTTCCCGTTTGGCCGAGCGCGATCACTTTGTCCATGAGCTGGTCAAGGCCACCGGCAAGTCCCAGCCCCTTATCAGCCAGCACCTGCGCGTGCTCAAGCAGGCAGGCATCGTGGACTCCGAGCGCAGCGGCCGCGAGGTAACCTACTCGCTCATTGCGCCGCAGGTTTTGGACCTGCTTGCCGACGCCGCCAGGATCGCCTCCTAGCCCCCCTCTTCCGTGCATATAAAGCCGCCTGAGCATGCAGTTGTTGAAAAAGAATTGATAATATTGCGATCATGGCTTTACACGACAGTATTCCCAAACTAGGAGCGCGCAATACCAAGCAGCGCACCGCAGTCGTCGAGGTGCTCCGGGAAATGGAGAAATTCTCCTCTGCTAAGGAGATCTACCACGAGCTTCAAGAGCGCGAGGAGAAGGTGGGCCTGACCACCGTGTACCGCACCCTGCAGTCCCTAACCGATATCGACGCAGTGGACGCGCTCCACATGCCCAATGGCGAAACCCTCTACCGCCATTGCGAGACTGACGCCCATCACCACCACTTGGTGTGCACCAAGTGTGGCCGCACCGAAGAAATCGATGGCGGCCCGATTGAAAAGTGGGCGACCTCCGTAGCGAAGGACTATGGCTTCGAGCTCACCGGCCACGATGCCGAGGTCTTTGGCATCTGCAGCGACTGCGCCGCTTCCGCCTAAACAGCCACCCGCCGCCCCCTCCCCTAACCTCAGCCTCCGACTTCCGAAGCCTGAGGTTTTATTTGTGGTGCGCGCTACTTTTTAACGCCACCGAAGCGACGGTCGCGCCGCGCGTACTCCTCGATAGCAGCGAAGAGATCCTCCGGGGTGAAGTCCGGGAAGAGCTTATCCTGGTAAATCATCTCCGCATAAGCCGACTGCCACAGAAGGAAGTTGGAGGTGCGCTTCTCACCGGACGGGCGCAGGAAGAGATCCACATCCGGCATGTCCGGATCATAGAGATGCTGCGCGATGGTTTCTTCCTTAATATCGCGCGGGTTGAGCTCGCCGGCTGCAACCTGCTTGGCGATGTCCCTAAAGCCATCCACCAGCTCAGCCCTACCGCCGTAATTAACGCACATAGCCAAGGTCATCTTGGTATTGTCCTTGGTCAGTTCCTGGGCGGCCTCGAGCTCCTTAATCACTGAGCGCCACAGGCGCGGGCGGCGCCCAGCCCACACCACGCGCACGCCGCGCTCATTGAGCCACTCACGCTGGCGACGCAACACGTCGCGGTTAAAGCCCATAAGGAAGCGGACCTCCTCTGGGCTGCGGCGCCAATTCTCCGTGGAGAAGGCATAGGCCGAAAGATAAGGAACGCCGGCGGCAAGGCAGGCATCGACGACGTCAAGAAGCACGGCTTCGCCGCGCCTATGTCCCTCGGTGCGCTTCATGCCTTTTTCCTGGGCCCAGCGGCCATTGCCATCCATGACCAGCGCAATATGGCGCGGCATGAACTCGTCCGGGATATTCGGCGGGGTCAAAGTGCGGTTCGGGTCTGGCGTAATCACGGGCTATATTCTACTGCTCCATTACCTGCAATGCGGAAACATTGCGCTCCATGTGCCACTGCAGGTGCGCCCGCGCTAGGCGGTGCCCCTCCTGCTTTTGCGCATTCGTGGGATTCGTCGGATATTTATGCGCTAAAAGCCACAGGTGATGCAAGGTTTCGGGGTCTACCTCCGCGGCACCCGGCGGCCGGCATTCGTGGCACGCCGCGCCGCCTACCGCCGGGTGGAAGGCGTGGTGCGGGCCGGGCCGGTTGCACTGGGCACAGTTGAACAGGCTCGGTGCCCAGCCGGCATGCGCCATCGCCTGCAACAAAAAGGCATCCAGCGCCATGGTTGGGTCCGCGGTTTGCAGCTGCTCCAAGGTCGCGGTGACGGATTCGTAGAGGTAGGGGTCATGGGCGGCGTCGGCAAAAGCAAGGCGCTCTGCCGATTCCAGTACCGCGCACGCAGCCGTGTAGCGCTCATAGTCCTCGATGAGGCGCGCGCCAAAGTAATCCACCGTATCCGCTTGGGAAATGGTGGCTAGATTTTTGCCCACGTACAGCTGGACATCGAGGTTGACGAAGAGCTGCAGGCGCGAACCAAAGCGGGACTTGGCGCGGCGCACGCCCTTGGCCACCGCGCGCACGAGGCCATGATCGCGGGTAAGCAGGACTATGACGCGGTCGGCCTCACCAAAGTCATAGGTGCGGATGACCACTGCGCGGTCACGATAGTTCTCGCGCATAGTGGTTTAGAACCCGAGCCTACCCAGCGACTTTGGGTCAGACTGCCAATTCTTCAGCACCTTGATGCGCAAATCCAGGTATACATTGTGGCCGAGCAGCTCGATGATCTCCTTGCGGGCATTGCCTACAATGCGGCGGAAGCGCAAGCCATCCTTGCCCTCAATAATGCGCTTTTGGCCGGGGCGCTCCAGGTACAAAATGGCATGGATATCTAGCACGCCCTCGCGGGTGCGCGACGGCAGCATCTCATCAACCTGCACCGCCACCGAGTGCGGCAGCTCCGCTTTCAAGCCAGACAGGGCGGCTTCACGAATGAGTTCCTCGATGCGCTTCTCCTGGCCTTCATCGGTGATGTGATCATCCGGGTAGAACTTCGGGCCTTCTGGCAGGTGGTCCACGATGACCTGCACCAGCTCATCCAGTTGCACACCCGCCTTGGAGGAAACCGGGATGACTACCGCATTCGGGTCATCCTGGGAGAGCAGCTCGTGTAGGGCCAGCAGCTGCGCGCCAACCTGATCTTTGCTGGCCTTATCCAGCTTGGTGACGATGCCGATGATTGGGGTCTTTGGCGCGATGCTGCGCACGTTTTCCAAGATCCAGCGGTCACCCGGGCCAATCTTTTCATCGGCAGGGATGGTCAGGCCGATTACATCCACATCGGCATAGGTGTCTTTCACTACCTCGTTGAGGCGCTCGCCCAATAGGGTGCGTGGGCGGTGCAAACCCGGCGTATCCACGACGATGACCTGGGCATCATCGCGGTGGACCAAACCGCGAATGGTGTGGCGGGTGGTCTCCGGCTGGTCCGCAGTAATCGCAATCTTCTGCCCCACCAGGGCATTAGTCAGCGTGGACTTACCGGTATTCGGACGCCCCACAAAGGATACGAAGCCCGAACGGAACCCCTCCGGGGTGTCAGTGTATTGCGAATAATCAAGCGGGGCTGCCGTATTTTCGGCGCCTTCCGGCACGGCATCATCGGGGTCTTCTGGAAGACCCTCGAATGCCGCATCAAACTGTGCATCAAAATCAGAACTCATTACCCGCAATAATAGCCCACAGAGGCAAAAACTCCGATTACTTCACGGCAATTTCTACCAGGTACACAGAGTAGGGCTAATCTATGGAGAAACCTCTCTCCCCAGCACAAACCGTGCTCACTCTCCGAAAGGTCCCTTCATGCCCCGCAAGTCCCCTGCCTTAATTCTGGGCGCTGCACTTACTCTCTTCCTCTCCGCCTGCTCCTCTCCAGATTCTGAACCGTCCCCAGAGACGAGCACGAGTTCCTCCGCAACCTCTTCTTCCAGCATCTCCAGTTCTTCAACCACCACTTCTTCTACCACCAGCAGTGAAGAGGCCATGACTGAAGAACCTGCAGAAAGCGTCGCTCCCGAGCCGGAGACCCAGCCCCAAGCCGTGGCTGCCGAGCCGGAGCTGCTGTATTGCGATATCGGATTAGGAGCATTTGGGCACTTTTCCGATGGCTCTTGGCACCCAACCGAGCTCTGTAATACTCCAGAGCTTCAGAGATCTGTTCGGGCTGAAGCAGTCTGTGGCGGTTTAGAAGGACGATACAAGTACCCCGAGGAATGGGCCGAACTGTGCAATGGAGGTCTTCCACCTTCCGATTCGGACTATCCCGATAGCTACGGCGATATAGATGCAGGTTACACACCAGAGTCTGGCGCGGTTACGGATGCGCCAGCCGATTCGGATACGGGTGCGGTTGAAGGCTACGAGTATTAACAGGTAGAAGGCAGAGCGTTAAGCAACGTCAAGGCCCTGCGCCCGTCGAAACGGGTGCAGGGCCTTAGTGGTGTCTTAGCGGCGCTTACTTAAACTCGTCCGGCAGCGGGCCAAGCTGCGGGCCGTCCGGGTAGTACTTCCAGCCGTCCTTGATGCGGACGTCGTCAGCCCATGGCAGCTTGTACTCGCCCTTGGCCAAGTCCTCGACCCAGGTGAGATAGTTGTCAGTCTTGCCACCGGGGTAGCCCACGTACCCACGGTTGCCCAGGTTGAAGATGTTGTTTTCTAGGCCCCAATTGATGCGGGCCTTGTCAGCCAGCTCTGGGAAGATTTCGGCGGTGACGATTTCGCCGGGATTGCGGTGGCCCTCAGAAATCATGTGGCCGTCGTAATTGCAAACGTTGCCTTCACCGAAGTAGTAGAAGGTGTTGTCGTAGCCAGCCAGGTTTACGGATGCGGTGTACATCAGGTTTTGGAAGGCATTCGTCTTATTGGTCATGATCCACTGATCCTGGGTCTGCGTAGAGTAGCCAGAGATGCGGATATAGACGTTGGCGCCCTTGTATGCAGCCTCGCGTGCGAGCTCAGGGAACATGCCGTCGTGGCAAATATTTACAGCGAGCTTGGAGCCCTTCGGGCCGTCGCAAACCGGCATGCCCAAATCGCCTGGGTACCAAGGCTCGATGGGGGTCCATGGCTGCAGCTTGCGGTAGTGCAGGGCGATTTCGCCATCGGAGTTGATGATGATGGCGGTATTAAAAGGAGGCTTTCCTTCCTCATGGTTTGGCTCCATGATGGAAAAGACGCCCCAGACATCATTGTCCTTGCAGGCCTGCTTGAACTGGTCCACCTTTGGGTCATCGAGGCCGATGAGGAATTCATCATAGGACCAAATCTTGGTGTTGAGACCGGAGGATGAATATTCTGGGAAGACAATAAGGTCGAGGTCCGGGTAGCCCGCCTTGGTGGAACCCACCATGCGGCAGATTTCGTCCACGCTGGCTTGGACGTCTTCCGGGGTATTGACCACGGGAACGGGGTACTGCATGAGGGCCATCAACAGGCCGTCGGGGGATGCGCTGATGCTGCCGGTGCTGGACATGGTGGACTCCTATAGCAAAGTAGATGATGTGACGAGAGACATACTACTGACGTTGTGGTAGTACGTCACACTATTCATCCAGAGAAGTAGTCTCGTATGAGAGACTCACCGGGAGCCGCCGTTAATGGAATAAAAGAGCCGAGCTGAGGGGAAATCCTCAGCTCGGCTGAATCCCGATAGAGCTGGCAGATGACGCCTAGGCGTGGATTAAAGCTCCTCAGCGTGGAACTGCATGCGTGGATGCGCGAAGACGTCCTGGGATTGGATGAGCTGGAGCTCGGCAGTCTCTGCCTCGTAGGTGTTTTCCAGCAGGTCATAGACGGAGGAGGCAGTTCGGCGCAGGGACTCCTTGACGTCGCTGGTCTCGGTGTAGTGGCCGGTAAACAGGGCGGCGGTAACGTCGCCGGAGCCGTTGCGCTTGAACGGCAACAGTGGCGTGGACACCAAGAAAGCGCGGTCGCCGTCAACGGCGAGCATCTCAATCTGGTCTTCAGGGGTCTCGGGGCGCTTGACGGAGGTAACCAGCACGGTCTTCGGTCCGATTTCCTGGGCTTTATTTACCGCGGCGAGGGTTTGATCAAGGGTGCCAACCTCTGAATCGGTGAGGTAGCCCAGCTCGAATTGGTTGGGGGTGATGATATCGGCAACAGGGACGACGCGGTCGCGCAACAGCGGCGGAATCTCATCGGAGACAAAGCAGCCGGACTTGGCATTGCCCATTACAGGATCACAGGCGTAGAGGGCCTTGGGGTTGGCGGCCTTGATGCGGCGGACGGTTTCCACGATGGCGTCGGCAATATCGGCGCCGCCCTGGTAGCCGGAAAGGATGGCGTCGATCTGCGAGAAAGCACCGCGCTTTTCAATGCCATCGATGATGGAGGTGACATCGCTAGCCGGAATCATCGGCCCGCCCCAGTCGCCGTAGCCGGTGTGGTTGGAAAAGTTCACCGTGTGAACCGGCCACACCTCATGGCCGGCGCGCTGCAGGGGGAAGACGGCCGCGGAGTTACCAACGTGGCCGTAGGTGACGTGGGACTGGATGGAAAGGATAGTCATAGGTTTCCATTGTGCTACGCGGCGCACGCGCTCACAAAAGAAACCGAAAAATTATTCTTCCGGGCGATCTTGTGGTTCTCCCACCGCAGGGATGCCCCCGCCAGGAACCTGCTTGTCCAAGTTGGCGCGCTCGGCGGCGTCGGGAAAAGCCTTAGGGCCGGAGGGCTTGGGCTGATAGGAAACACCGCGCTCGGCCGCATCGTCGTACCAATCCGCAAGCAGCTCGTTTTGGCGGCCGAACATTTCTTTTTCCTCGGCCGGGGTGGAGTGGTCATAGCCTAAAAGGTGCAGGCAGCCATGGACCGTAAGCAGGGCGAGCTCGTGGCCCAGGGAATGGCCGGCGGCCTCTGCTTGGCGTAGGGCAAACTCGGGGCACAGCACGATATCGCCCAACATGGCCGGGCCGGGATCGGCGGCATCGGGGCGGCCGCCACCCGCAATCGCACCGGGGGTGAGCTCGTCCATGGGGAAGCTCATGACATCGGTGGGGCCTTCCAGATCCATCCAGCGCACGTGGAGATCCTCGATGGTCTTCAAATCCACACAAGTGATAGTGCACTCGGCATCGGGATTGATGTCCATAGCACCGAAGGCATAAGAGGCGACGTCAATCAGCATCTCCTCGTTGACGCCTTCGAAGCCGGATTCATTGAGAAACTCGATACTCATTCCATTCCCTCGTATTCTGCGGCTTTCTTATTATCAAAGGTCTCATAGGCATTGACGATGCGCCCGACCAGTTGGTGGCGCACCACGTCTTTGGAACCCAAGTCCGCGAAGTGAATATCTTCCACGTTGCGCAGGATGCGGCGCACGATGCGCAGGCCGGAGACCTGGCCGTGTGGAAGGTCTACCTGGGAGACATCGCCGGTGACCACAATCTTGGAGCCAAAGCCCAGGCGAGTCAGGAACATCTTCATCTGCGCGGGCGTGGTGTTTTGAGCCTCGTCAAGAATGACAAAGGCATCGTTCAACGTGCGGCCGCGCATATAGGCCAGCGGGGCGACCTCGATGATGCCGGCCTCCATGAGCTTGGGGATCATCTCTGGGTCGAGCATGTCTCGCAGGGCGTCATATAGCGGGCGCAGGTAAGGGTCAATCTTGTCATTGAGCGTGCCCGGCAAAAAGCCGAGCTTCTCCCCTGCTTCCACAGCCGGGCGGGTGAGAATAATGCGCGAGACCTGCTTGGTCTGCAGGGCCTGCACGGCCTTGGCTACCGCAAGGTAGGTTTTGCCGGAGCCGGCCGGGCCGATACCAAAGACCACCGTATTATCGTCGATGGCTTGTACGTATTCAGACTGGCCCACCGTCTTCGGGCGAATGGCTTTGCCGCGGCGCTTAACGATGTCCGCCGCCAGCGCCGCCGACACCGACTGCGGCGCCTCCACGGCCACCATGTCCATGGTGTGCTTGACCGTATCGGTAGACACGGCGTGGCCGCGGCGGGCGATGGCCTCGAGCTCGTCGAGGATCTTCGCGGCGCGAGCCACTTCATAATCGGGACCGGTGACGGTGACGACATTGCCGCGGGCAAAAAGGTCCGCATCCAGGCGGTTATTGAGCACGCGCAAGTTGTCGTCCGCGCTACCTAGAACGCTGCTGACGTAGGCGGAATCTAGCTCACATTTCTTCGTGATGATAGGCACGTGCTTTAGGCTACCAGCGCCGCCTACCAACGCTCGGTGCGCATGCCGATTGCCGCCAGCGCCACCATTGCCGCACTCGCTGTACGCAGCACTTCCGGGCCGAGCTTGATGGGCATGGCGCCGGCTTCTTTGAGGCGATCGAGCTCGTCATCCCCGATGCCGCCCTCGGGCCCGACGAGCAGGACGACGTCGTCGGTCAGCGGCACGTCCTTGATGGAGACGGTTGCTTCCTCGTGCAACACGAGCACAGTGGGAGCGTTGGAGGAAGCGCCGTCGCGGCCACCGGTGAGCTCTTGAACGAGCTGCGGGGTGGTCAGCGGACCGCGCACCTGGGGGATGCGAGCGCGGCGGGATTGCTTAGCTGCGGAATCCGCGGCCGCCTGCCATTTGGCTACCGCCTTGGGAGCCTTCTTGCCGTCCCATTTAGCCACGCAGCGATCCGCCTGCCAGGCGATGATCTCATCGGCGCCGGCTTGGGTGGCGAGATCCACGGCGAGCTCGGCACGCTCGGATTTCGGGATGGCTTGCACCACGGTCACGCGCGGGGTGGGCTCGGGCGCGGTCACAATGGAGTCGACCGTGCCTTCCCAGGAGTCCTTGCCCGAGGTAGCGGTGATGGTGAGGGTGAGGCGGATACCGGTGCCGTCGATAAGCTCGAGGCGCTCGCCCTCCCCCATGCGCTTGACCGTCACGGCATGGCGGGCCTCTGGGCCGGAAAAGCTGAAAGCCTCGCCGGTGCGCGCGGCAGAAAGGTCCGGGTGGATGAAGACGGGCAGCGACATTAGCGGCGGAACTTATCGCGGAGGCGGCTGAAGAAGGATTCCTCTTGGCCGTCGCCAGTGGTACGCACGCGCGCGCCCTCGTCGCGGGAGTTGCGGATCTTCTCCAGGGACTCGCGGGTCTTGCGGTCCAGGTCCTTCGGCACAACGACGTCCACGTGGGCAAAGAGGTTGCCATAGCCATCGGTGCGCAGGCGCGGCATGCCGGCGCCTTCGACCTTGATGGACTCGCCCGGCTGGGTACCTGGCTCGATATCGATGGTGAGCTCTTCGCCACTTAGCTGATCGATGGTGAAGTTGGTACCCAAGGCGGCATCAATCATCGGCACGCGCACGGTGAGGTTCAAGTCATCAGCATTGCGCTGGAAGACGGGGTGCTCCTCTGTGTGGACCTCAACATAGAGGTCGCCGGCCGGGCCACCGCCGTGGCCTACCTCGCCCTGGGAGGCCATGCGGATACGCATGCCATCATTGATGCCGGCCGGGATATTAACGGTGATATCGCGACGCTTCTTCACGCGGCCATCGCCGGCGCAGTGGTTGCACGGATCGGTGATGACCTCGCCAAAGCCCTGGCACTTCGGGCACGGACGGGTGGTCATGACGTTGCCCAGGAAGCTGCGCTGCATCTCCTGGATTTCACCCATGCCATTGCAGTTATCGCAGGTAACCGGCTTGGCCTTGGACTCGGAACCGGTACCACCGCAGCTATCGCACAGCACCGCAGTATCCACGGTGACCTTCTTCTTCAGACCGGTGTAGGCCTCTTCCAGGGTGATGCGGGTGCGCAGCAGGGCATCGTTGCCCGGCTGGACGCGGGACTTAGGGCCGCGGGAGCCGCCGGCCCCGCCGCCGAAGAACTCGGCGAAGATATCGCCTAGCCCGCCGCCACCGAAGCCGCTAAAGCCACCGGCGCTGGCACCGGCGCCGCCCTGCTCCATGGGGTCGCCGCCCATGTCCACGATCTGGCGCTTTTGCGGATCCAGCAGGACCTCCTGGGCCAGCGCGGCGTCGCGGAACTTTTCCGCGGCAGCATCATCATCCGGGTTTAGATCCGGGTGATACTTGCGGGCCATTTTGCGGTAGGCCTTTTTAATCTCCTGGTCAGTTGCGTTTTTATCAACACCGAGGATGCCGTAATAGTCACGAGCCACTGTAAGAGATATTCCTTCTAATTCGTCTTGTTGGGGTTAACTTGAAAAAATTATGCGCGGCCAGCTAGTTTACTCGCACTGCTCGCCGGCCAAAATTTCGCTCACATACCGTGCAACGGCAGAGACCTTAGAAATTGTTCCCGAGTAATCCATAAAGGTAGGCCCCACCACGCCGAGACCGCCCAGTGTGGCCACCTCATCGCCGGTGCCGAGGCCATAGCCCGTGGCCACCACGGAGGCTTGGCGCAGCTGGTCTTCCTCGTTTTCCTCGCCGATAACCACGGAGACGTTGCCGAGATCCGGCACGCGGGCGAGCAGCTTGAGGACGACGACCTGTTCTTCTAACGCCTCGATAATCTTAGGTAAGCCTTCTGGGAACTCGCGCGCCACACGCGTCAGGTTGGAGGCACCGGCCATAATCAGCCGGTCAGAGGGTTGTTCCACTAGGGTCTCGATGAGCGTGGTGGCCACCTTGAGCACGTGGTGGCGGATATCCAAGGGGGCGCCATCGACGAGGTGGGCGAGCTCCACGGACGCGTCGCTAAGCGTCTTGCCCACCAGCGCGCTATTGACGATGTCGCGCAAGCGGAAGGTCTGATCCTGGTCGATGATTTCATCGAGCTCGACATTGCGCTGGTCCACGCGGCCGTTATCGGTGATAAGCACCAGCAGCAGGCGCACTGGGGATAGCGCCACGACCTCGCAGTGCTTGACGCGGGAGACCTTGAGGTTGGGCAGCTGGACGACGGCCGCCTGCTTTGTCACCTGCGCCAGTAGCTGCACCGAGCGGCGCAGCACATCCTCCAAGTCAACGCCGCCTTCCAAGAAGTTGAGCATCGCGCGGCGCTCTGGGGCCGAAAGCGGCTTGACCTCATGGAGGGAGTCCACAAAGTGGCGGTAGCCCTGTTGTGTGGGCACGCGGCCGGAGCTAGCGTGCTGCTGGGAGATAAGGCCCTGGGATTCGAGCACGGCCATGTCATTGCGGATGGTGGCCGAGGAGACGCCCAATTGGTAGCGCTCCAAGAGCGACTTAGAGCCAACGGGCTCCTGGGAGGCAATATAGTCCGCCACGATGGCGCGCAGGACTTCCTTGCGGCGGGCATCGGTTGAGGTAGACACTATGGCGCTCCTATTCGCTTGGCTCTTTCACGTGCTTTCGAGTTTAGCTGGGACGAGGATTAGGTTTCTTCGGCGACGAGGAGATCGGTAATGATGCCATCGGCCAGCAGGCGGCCGGGCTTGGTGATGCGTATGCGCTCGCCGGCACGCTCGAGCAGGCCGCGGCCGATGAAGCGCTCGAGGGCCGGGGCAGCGTGGGCATCGAGCCAGGCCTCCGGGATGCCCTCGCGCAGGCGCAGCCCGAGCATGATCTTTTCCATGTGGCGATCGGCCTCAGTGAGCGTTTCGGTTTCCTTAATGGGCAGCTCTCCGCGGCCGAGGGCGTTGATATAGCGCGAGGGGTGCTTGACGTTAAAGAAGCGCTCATTGCCCAAATGCGAGTGGGCACCGGGGCCTGCGCCCCACCAGTTGCCATCTATCCAGTAGATGCGATTGTGCTCGCACTCGCCACCGGGCTTGGACCAATTGGAAACCTCATACCACTCGAAGCCTTCCGCCTCGAGGGTGGTAGAAATCATCTCATAGCGCCGGGCTAGCACATCCTCTTCCGGTGCGGGCAAGATGCCTTTCTTGACCTTGCGCGCCATGCGGGTGCCGTCTTCTACGATGAGCGAATAAGCACTGACGTGGTCTACGCCGGTTTCTAGCACTCGGTCGAGCGTTTCGCGCACGTTGTCATCGGTTTCGGTGGGCGTGCCATAGATCATGTCCAGGTTGACGTGCTCGAAGCCAGCGGCGCGGGCCTCGCGAGCAGCGGCGAAGGCGCGGCCGGGGGTGTGGGCGCGTTCCAGGACTTGGAGGACGCCGGGGGATGCGGACTGCATGCCGAGGCTGATGCGGGTATAGCCGGCGTCGGCAAGCTGGGCGAAATACTCCGGTGAGGTGGACTCCGGGTTGGATTCGGTGGTGACCTCCGCCCCTGGCGCCAATCCGAAGGTGGAGCGGACGGTATTGAGGATCCGGGTCAGCCCCTGCCCACCCAGCAAGGAAGGCGTGCCGCCGCCGATGAAGACGGTCTCGGCCGGGCGGCCTACGCGCGCGGCCGCCAACTCCAGCTCGCGATCCAAGGCATCCAGATAGGGTCCGGTGAGATCGCGCGGGCTACCCAACTCGCCCGGAGTATAGGTATTGAAATCGCAATACCCGCAGCGAGTGGCGCAGAAGGGAACGTGAATATACAGCCCGAAGGGTTCAGTCATGGATAAAACCCTAATAGGGAGGGAACAAAATGGCTGAAATGGGGGTTAAGCATGTAGTATGTTTCCATCTTCCCAAGTAGAAAGGCACCCTCAGTGGAACCTCCGAGTCGATGTCCCTACCTCCTTCTAGGCGGTGGGGAGTAAATCATGTTATCGGCTATTGTGATGATCCTGGCCGGCTTCGTAGTCATCGGCCTCATCATCGTCGCGAATGCATACTTCGTGGCCCAGGAATTTTCTTTCATGTCCGTGGACCGCACACAGCTGCGGACACAGGCTGCTGAGGGGGATAAAACAGCACAGCGCGCGCTGGCTATTACCCAGCAGACCTCCTTCATGCTCTCCGGCGCGCAGCTTGGTATTACGATTACCGGCCTGCTCATCGGCTATGTTGCGGAGCCGCTCGTAGGCCAGGGACTAGGTACGTTGCTCGGCGGCGTCGGTGTTCCGTCCGCGGTGTCTGTCACCGTGGGCACCGTCGCGGCGCTTTTCATCTCCACGATTGCAACCATGCTCTTCGCGGAGCTTTTCCCCAAGAACTACACCATCGCCGCGCCCATGAAGACGGCGCGCTGGCTGGCCGCATCCACGCAAATCTACCTGCGGATTTTCGGCTGGCTCATCCACTTCTTTGAGTATTCTTCCAATGCCATCCTCAAGGTCTTTGGCATCGAGCCGGTAGAAGACGTGGACTCCTCCGCCACCGCCGATGACTTGGAATCCATCGTGGATTCCTCCCACGAGGCTGGCGATCTGGATGAAAATACCTACATGGTGCTCGACCGCCTGCTGGACTTCCCTGAGCACGACGTAGAGCACGCCATGATCCCGCGCTCCCGCGTGGGCGTCATTGATCCGGAGACCACCCTTGGTGAGGTTCGCGAGATGATGTCTACCGACCACACGCGCTACCCCGTCATCGATGACGAACATAACCCGGTGGGCGTGGTGCATCTTATCGACGTCCTGGGAAGCGACCTTCCCGCCGCCACCAAGGCCACCAGTATCATGCAGGAACCCGTGGTGGTCCCTGAGCTGATGCCGCTGCCGGATGTGGTGGACGAGCTGCGCGATAGTGACCAAAAGATGGCCTGTGTCATCGATGAATACGGTGGCTTCGTAGGCATCGTGACCATGGAGGACTTGGCCGAGGAAATCTTGGGCGATGTCACCGATGAGCACGATATCGAAGAAACCGAGGAAATCACCGAACAGGACGATTCCCACTGGTTAGTCGACGGCGATACGCCGATTGATGAGATCGAGCGCGCCATCGGCCACGACCTGCCTGAGGGCGACTTCGAGACCGTCGCCGGTCTCATCATCGCGCACTCCGGTGCGCTGCCCGAGGTAGGCGAGGAACACACCATCCAGCTCGAAGCCGAGCCAGATGACTGGGTGGACCACGATGAGGCGCCCGTTCGCTCCGTCCGCCTGCGGGTGCAAGAGGTGGACCGCCACGTGCCGTCCGTCCTTGCCATCGAGCTGGTGGAGGATTACTCCGACCACTCCGATGGTGACGATGAGAAGGAGGATGCATAATGACCGAGTCTTGGTGGTTTAACCTCCTCGTTACCCTGCTCATCATCGCCGCTTCCGGCTTCTTTGTGATTATCGAGTTCTCCTTGATGGGCGCTCGCCGCAACCGTTTGGAAGAGGATGCGGAAAACTCCCGCACCGCCCGCGCCGGCCTGCGCTCGCTCAATGAGCTGACCATCATGCTCGCCGGCGCGCAGCTGGGCATTACCGCCGCCACCTTTGTGCTAGGCGCTGTGACCAAGCCCTGGGTGCACCACCTGCTCATGGCACCGCTGGAGGCCGCGGGCCTGCCGCTGGGCATTGCCGACGTCGTCAGCTTCCTCCTCGCACTCTTCATCGTCACCTTCCTTCACCTCGTGCTGGGTGAAATGGCGCCGAAGTCCTGGGCGATTACCCACCCGGAGACCGCCCTGCAGTTCATCGCGGTCCCCGCACGTGGCTTCGTGTGGATCTTCCGCCCGCTGCTGAAGTGGATCAACGTCATGGCCAACAAAATGGTGTCCCTAGCCGGCGAAGAGCCCGTCGACCGCGCCGGTGCGGCCGGCTACGACGCTGAAACCCTGCGCACCTTGGTCGAGCACTCCCGCGAGACCGGTGCGTTGGACGATGAGTCTGCTAACCAGATTTCTGATGTCATCGAGTTGGAAAACTCCACCGTTGGTGCCATGGCTCGCGAGCATGGTTCTGAGGTAGTGCCCCTGCCTTCCGACGCCACCGTGGAAGACCTCCAAGACCTCGTTGTGCGCAAGAACATCATGCGCGTGCTGGTCTTCCCTAAGGACTCCCGCGTCCCGCGCGTGGTCCACGTGCGCGATACCTTGCTGGCCGAGCCGGAGACTCCGGTGCTCGAGTTCTCCCGCCCTGCCCTGTCCGTGTCTTCTTCCACCACCGTCCAGAAGACTCTGGACCATATGCGCGCTCGCAACGAGCAGCTTGTCATGGTGGGCAAGGCCGATAAGGACAATGCCGTATGGATCCTTACCTGGGATGACATCATGGGCCAGCTATGGCCGCAGATTACCGAGCAGCTAGACAAGGTCACCCCTCCCCCGGCCGTCTAGTTCCTGCCGCGACCTCGCCCGCGCCCGCTTCTTTGTGGCCGGCGCGGGCTTTGCCGTTTTGCCCCCACTCGCAAGGGCTGTTGCCCCCGACTGTGGATAACTGTGGCCGTAACTTTCCCAGCCGCCACTTCGCTCACTCGCCTTTCCCTGCGGCCTTGTTATCCACAGGCCCAGCCGCCACCTCCTCGCGCCGGCCGACAGCGTGCCCTTTCCTAGGAGGCATGACACCACCACTGACCAATATCGACTCCATCCGCGCCAACCACCCCACCTTCTGGACCGACCTGAAAAACGGCACCTACCTCAAACTCGCACCGCGCATCGCAGTCCGGCGCGATCACTACCATTACCTCGACTTCCCCTCCCAGCTGCGCCTGCGCGCCATCGCCGCCGCCCGCAGCGCCTATACCGCGGTGCTCATCTCCAAGTCCGCCGCCCGCGTGCACGGACTGTGGGTCATCGCCACAGCCGAGGAAAAAATTGAAATGGCCCTTCCCACCAATACGCTTCCCCACAAGGACCGCCGCCATCCCGAGCGCATTTATCGCAAGGCTTCCCTTCCCGAGCCCGTCCTCGTGGACGGCACCCGTTGCGTTTCCAAGGCCCGCGCGGTTATCGACGTCGCCCGCTACCACGGCTTCACCGACGGCCTCATCGCCGCCGACTCGGCGTTGCGTTCCGGCCTCAGCCGGGAAGACCTCAAGGAAGAGTTTGCCTGCATGGGCCGGGTGCGCAATAGCCGCATCGTCCGCGCCGTAATCCACCACGCCTCACCTCTTTCCCGCTCTCCCTACGAGTCTTTCGCCCGCGCCCTCCTCATTGAGGCCGATTTCCCCTGGCCCATGTTCTTCGAGGCGTCGTTCACCGCGTTGCCCGGCATCGCGACCGCCCTATGCATCAACAACGCCTACCTCATCGACATAATCCCCGCGAAGGCGCTTGCCCATCAGCGTGAGCGGCACCGACGTCTGCGCGAGGCCGGCTTCACCATTCTCTGCTATACCCCTCGGCAGCTCATCGACCACCCCACTCGCTTCCTGAGCGACCTCATTTCCACCATCACCGCCAGACAAAAGGCCGCCCGTTCTGCCTAAGTCCACGCTTCCTGCCTCCCGCCTTCCTCTACCCCGCCCTTCGCGCTCACCAGCGGCGCTTTCGCCGCGGAATCCGCTGCGCCGGTGAGCGCGAAGGGAGGGCGATAGCGAATGCCTCGCAAGAGAATCCACCGAAACTTCGCCCGCAATAAGGAAGAGCCTCCGCGAGCTTATGCTCGCGGAGGCTTTTCTTTTCCAGCTAATGCCTCAACAGGAAGGTCTTACTGGTTGATACGCCATGGGACGCTGTTCTTCGGCAGCATGCCGTGGGTGTAGAGGTAGTCAATAGTGGACAGGATGCCCAGCACCGTGCCGCCGCCTACGAGCGCAGCCAGGAAGGAGAACCCTGCGACGGAAGACATGTCTGCGTCCTTGCCGTCCTTACCGTTGATGCCATCGCGGCCGTCACGTCCGTCGCGACCATCACGCC